>NZ_JAMXSM010000014.1:0-41824 GCF_026131665.1 Anaerococcus sp. NML200574
ATTCCTCCTGATTAGTTTTTACTTACCCTAATCAGGAGGTTTCTATACACAAAATTTTACACAGTCTCCGCCATGGTCATTTTTTCTTTATTTATATTCTCTTTTGTTCATTGAACAACAATCTAATCTTTCATTTCCAAAAGATTTTTTATTTTCTTCTGCTAGATTTTTCAAGAATTTTTTCCATCTATTTTTTATTGATTCAAAGATTTTCATATTTTACCTCCTCGGGTAATTATTTGTAAATATTCTACAATAATATTTATACCAGAAAAAAACTATTTTTTCAATTTTTTATCTATCCACTTCCTTCCCATAATAATTTTCATAGTTTTTTCTATATTGAACAAGGTCGTAAAATTGTTCTTTATTTAAAGAATACTCTTGCATAAGTGTGTTCTTTTTTGTAATTACCATACTAATCACCAGAACTTTCTTTTGATTTATTAAGAAGTAGGGAATGAATCTGCCATATTTCTTTTGCCAATTTTTCTATTTTTTCTTTCATATAATCTATATCTTTCTTGTAAATGACACCAGTTGTATTAGTAGCTTTTGCAATCTGGTTTATGTTATTTGTTGCATTTGAAAGTAGCCATTGGAGATGTCAAAATAAATTAATACTCATAATATGTAGGCAAAAAGACCGCAGCTTGAAACTACGGTCTAATTTTTTGTCCAAATTTAAACCACTTGGAACTATTATTTTAAATATTCTTTTTTACTTCCAGTACCATTTGAGTACCAGTACCGGACAATAAAGGTAAAAGTAATCTATTAACTTTAAAGAAACTTATCTTCCTTATGGAATCCTTAAATTTGTATTTTATACTAAGTTTATAAAATGAAGAGGAGGTTCATTTATGGACAAATTGATATTAGAAACAAAAAATCTTACTAAAACCTTTGGTAATCAAAAAGCTGTAGATAATATTTCTTTAAAAATAAAAGAAAATTCTATATATGGGTTGCTAGGACCTAATGGGGCTGGTAAATCGACTACATTGAAGATGATTACTGGAATGATTCATAAAACATCTGGTCAAATCTTTTTTGAAGGTCATGGGTGGAGTCGTGATGATTTGTCGGATATTGGTGCCTTAATAGAAATGCCTGCCTTGTATGAGAACTTATCGGCTAGGGAAAATTTAAAAGTAAGGACACTCCTACTAGGGTTACCAGATTCTAGGATTGATGAAGTTTTGGAAATAGTTAGTTTAAAAGATACTGGAAAAAAGAAAAGTGGTCAGTTTTCTTTAGGAATGAAACAAAGGTTAGGTATCGCCATTGCCTTGTTAAATAATCCTAAGCTTTTGATTTTAGATGAACCAACAAACGGACTTGATCCTCTTGGAATTCAAGAATTACGTGATTTAATAAGATCTTTCCCAGAAAAAGGAATAACCGTTATTTTGTCTAGTCATATTTTAGCAGAAGTTGAACAAACTGCTGATCATATTGGGATTATTAATAATGGAAAATTGCAATATCAAAACATTATTAATCATGATGACAATTTAGAAGAACTTTTTATGAATGTTATAAAAAGTGGAATGGGAGTGTAAAAAATGATATCTTATATTCTTGCAGAAAATTTAAAACATAAGGGCACTTTCTTGAAGAAGTTATTAGTTATTATGCCAATAACTTTAATCTTATTGTCATTCTTTCTTATGCCAAGTTATTTCACTACTAATTCCTATAACTGGTGGTACGTCATAATAATGCCTGCAACTTTTGCCTTAATCCCAGCAACGATGGATAGAAAAGAAAGTAGAAAATTAAACTACAGAGCAGTTTTCCCTCTAAATATTAATCTCAAAAAGTTATGGGTTTCAAAAATAATCACAGCATTAATTTACATGAGTATTGCTGCTATAATTCATATGCTAAGTGTATATATTTTTCAATTTTTAATCGGTGGGCAATTAAGTCCAAACTATACATTTACAACCTTGCTATTTGCTAGTGCCTTGCTAATAATAACTAATATTTGGCAAATCCCATTATGCTTTTTCTTGGCAAAAAAATTTGGCTTTATAGCAAGCATTACAATAAATGCTGTATTAGGTTTAGCTTTAGGAATCTTGATATCTGATAGTTCTTTTTGGATTTATTGTCCATATTCTTGGGGAATTAGATTAATGATTCCTGTTATGCATATTCTACCAAGTGGTATTTTAATAGAAGCATCAAATCCAATGGTATCAAACACATCGTTACTTATTCCTTGTATTTTATCTATATGTCTATTTACCTTACTAACAATAATAAGTGCAAAATGGTTTTCAAAACAAGAGGTAAAGTAATGATAAATATAATTAAATCAGAAATATACAAAATTAAAGGCACCTGGCTTCCTTGGATTCACATAGTCTTACCTATAGCCTATTCTTTACTATTTTATGTGGCATTAAAAACCACAGGATTAAAAAATTTTGAAGAAAGAGATATAATACAAACTTATTTTGTACTTTTAGGAGCGGTAATGCCAATAATATTAAGTTTGATAAGTTCAAAAGTAGTTGATATGGAAATGAGTGCTGGGAAATTTCAAGTGCTTTTATCTACTACAAAATCTAGAAGCAAAGCCTATATAGGAAAACTCCTTGTATTAGAATTGGGATTTGTTATTTCTCTTGCTTTAGCTATTATAATTTTTGCAATATTAACACGATATCAAAATATCTCAGATTGGCTTATTGAATTTTCCCTAATTGTTATTAGCAGCCTTTCTCTATACATGATTCATCTTTGGGTATCAATCGTATTAAGTAGTGGTGCATCTATTGGATTAGGTTTTCTAGAAACAATGTTTGCTTTACTTTCAATGACTGTCATCGGTGATAATATTTGGTATTTTATACCTTGTACTTGGGGCTCCAGGCTTCCTGCATTGTATATAATTATAGGAAAAGCTTTAGATCCTTCATATTTTTATAAAGAGTTAAGGCTGTGGGGTTTAATAGCATCCTTTATTATCTTAATCCTATTTATTTCCTCAATTATTTGGTTTAATAAGTGGGATGGGAAATCTGTTAGTGAATAAAAGTTTTTAATTTAAAATTAGGAGGTGATAAAATGTCTTTAATTCTTGCAGTTGATGACGAACTAGATATGCTTGATCTAATAAAAAACATTTTGAAAAAGAACAACCATCAAGTCGATATATATCAAAATCCTTTAGACGTTGATAATAGTAAACTTAGCAAATATGATTTGATTCTACTTGATATTATGATGCCAGGTATTGACGGAATTAGTTTCTGTAAGGATATTCGAGGAAAAGTAGACTGCCCTATTCTTTTTTTAACAGCAAAAACTATGGAAGAAGATATAGTTGAAAGCTTATTAATTGGAGGAGATGATTACATCACAAAACCATTCGGTGCAGCAGAACTCCTAGCTCGTATTGAAGCCCATTTAAGACGAGAAAAAAGAGAACGACACACTAGTTTAAATCTTGGTGAAATTCGATTTGATTTATCTTCAAATGAGGTTTTTGTAGGAGATGAAAAAGTTCATTTAACAAAATCTGAGTATCAGATTTCAGAATTACTAGCAAAAAGAAAAGGACAAGTATTTTCAAGAGAGCAAATATATGAGCTTATCTTTGGATTTGATGGTATAGGAGATGCATCTGCAATATCAGAACATATAAAAAATATTAGGGCAAAGTTTCAAAAATATGGAAAAAATCCAATTGAAACAGTATGGGGAATCGGATATAAATGGAATTAAAATCAAAAGATCAATCTCTTAAAAATATACTTTTTAAATATTTGTTAAGTATTACACTAGGACTAGTAATCTCCGTTGGATTAATAATAGCTTTTATATCTGCTTCTTACCAATTTAAATGGATATTTCCTGCGAACTATACTGAGAATTTAATTCTTGAAAAAAGGACAGATATTGCCACTTCAAAAAATTTCGAAAAATCATTACTTCCAGATAATACATCTTATCTATTTCTATCAAAAGACGAAAAAGTTATAGAAACAAATATGAATAAGAATATCCAAGATATAGCCTTTAACTATCATAAGGGCTCTGGTAATTCTAATTCCAACTTATCCTTTATGGAAATACAAAGATTAGATGGATATGTCCTTGTAGCTTATGACTTAAAGCCTTTTTATAAAAGTCCTTGGATGCAAAAAAATCTACCACAAATAAATACTTTATTACTAATCTTACTGATAATATTTTGTTTTATTAGTATTATTACTATCACATTAATTTGGGCAAAGAAAATATCGAGAGAATTAAATCCTTTGATAGAAGCTTCGGAAGAAATTGGAAAACAAAACTTAGACTTCAAAGTTAAAAGGTCAAATATTCAAGAATTTAATGCCATATTAGAAAGTTTAGAAAAAATGAAAGTAGGATTAAGTGAATCTTTAAGAACAAATTGGAGAGAGGAAGAGAAAAAAAGAAATCAGATTTCAGCATTAAGCCATGATATAAAGACTCCTCTTTCAATTATTAAGGGAAATTCAGAGTTATTGGGAGAAACAAACCTAACAGAAGATCAGGAAAGCTATCTCAATTATATTAAAAAAAACACAAACCGTATTGGTAAATATATAGAAACCTTAATGCTTGTTAATAAATCTAACCAAGTAAATGAATTAAACTTTACTCAAATTAGAGCAAAAGAATTTGTAGAAAACATTGAAAAACTAGCTAAAGAATTCACATCAACTTATAAGTTAAATCTTTTAGAAGATATTAACTATGAGAATGGTATTTTAATAGTAGATTTAAAAAATTTTGAACGAGCCTTTCTTAATATTCTTAGTAATGCCGAGGAACACAGTCCCAAAAGCTCAACTATTGAGTTACTTATATGTTCAAAAGCTGATAAGCTTCAAATATCAATATTAGATCAAGGGTATGGATTTACAGGTGAAGACCTATTATATGCTACAGATCAATTCTATCAAGGAGACAAAAGTAGGCATTCAAAAGAAAACTACGGTATCGGATTATTTGTTGCCGAACAAATTATTAAGATGCATGGAGGAAGTCTTGTTTTAGAAAATAGGACTGATACAATAGGCGCAAAAGTCACCATATTATTACCTGTCTTGAATACTCTTATATAGGGTATTCTTTTTTGTATTCATAAATTATATATGATAATACTATGTTTTTGTATCAGTTTTTTTACTCTTAATAATGTAATCTATTGCTAAATTTAGAGTTGATTTTATAGGATATATTTTTATAATTGCCATACTAATTACTTTAACTTTCTTTTGATTTATTAAGCAGTAAAGAATGAATCTGCCATATTTCTTTTGATAATTTTTCTATTTTTTCTCTCGTATAATCAATATCTTTCTTGTAAATAAGGCCAGTTATATTAGTTGCCTTTGCGATCTGGTTTATGTTATTTGTTACATTTGAAAGTACGGTCTAATTTTTTATCCTCATGTAAAGTACTTGGAACTATTATTCAATTTATTCTTTTTCGCTTCCAGTACCATTTGAGTATCAATAGCCATTTTTTTACAACTTTCCTCTCGAAAACTCTCCTGAGTTTTCTCGCTTAGTTTTTCGGACTCAGCTTTGCTTCGTCTTAGTTGGACTTTAGATTACTTGAAAATCACTTCGTGATTTTCAAGACCATTCAGCGACAAAATAAAAAAGATGCTCCCTATGTCCTGGTACTATAACTATTTATTTTTTTAATGAGAGTCTCGTTCATGATATGTTTTCGTACAACTCTACTTGTTAAGGCAAAAAATACACCTAAAGTTTTTATTTTCTTTAGGTGTGCATGTTATTTGTTTAATCAATTCAAAGGTATATTATTTAAAAATTAATAGGTGTTTCTACTTTAAGTTTATTGGCTATATTTATTTTATTTTCTATTGATGAATATAGGTCTATAGTTTCTTCAGGTGTAGAAATACTTACAATTAGCGAATATTTAATTTTTGAATCGTATTTTTTTAGATAGCCTCTTTCTTTCCACCAACCTCCCCCTGGATATACAGCTATATATCTGTTTTCAGCAAGATTTGCTGCAGTATCTTCCCAAATATCTGAATGTATTGAGCCTACATTCCTATTATTCGTGCCTAATAACCATCTATTACTATCGTTTTTATTGTCGTATGATATACCCTTACTTTTTTCTTCATCTTTAATTATATTATTTATTCTATATAAAAAATGTTCTTTATCTTCATTTGTATTATTAACATCAAAAAATAATCTACATCCTGGATACCTATATTTATCCTCCCATCCAATCTCTCCAGGAGATGGATCTATAAAATATGATAATGTAACCCTCATCTTAACAGGGGTTTCTCCTAGACCAATTAAAACTTCACTAGGCCATGGAATTTCATGTAAACTCATTTCATTTATTGTTACCACACTTTTACTTTTTTTAAAAGGCTGAAGTTCATCTTCAATAATTAAATTAACTGAGTTATTTAAGCTGTATAAAGCTTGATTTAAATTAGGCCTACCATATCCTACAATTCGAAGCAATTCTCTTAACTCTGTCTTTGTAAGCTTATTAATTTCCTTATCTCCGAAAGCTTGTCTTATCATTGAATCGGTCCATCTAGCAGAATGTACCATAATAGCTTTTACAGTTTGAGGCCATATATTAGGATATTCATTCATAATTCTTATTGCCAAGTTAGCTGCTTGAGCTGTGGCTGAGCTTGTTCCATTCATCGTTGTAAATAACTTTCCAAGATGATAGCTTTTATTAGTTGTAAGAAGTTCTAAATCTTCAAAATTATCATATTTGAAGTCTTCAGAGTCTTTGTTATAACCTACGTTTCCACCTTCTAATACAATCTCAGGCTTAATCGGCCATTTGTGTTCCCACATCAATGAAGAAGAGGTAACTGGAGAATAGCTTCCCTTTTCAACTAAAGGTATAAAAGATTTATATGAAGGATCCTCAATCATTCCAAATTTGTTTGTAAAAGCACCTACAGTTAAAGCGTTCCATGACTGGGCAGGATCTTCTACAGAGTGTGTTGCTACAGCTACTTTATAATCATCAACTTCTTCAATTTCAGAACATTCTGTATTTCCGGCTGAGATAATAATTAATCTTGAATCAGTATTTTCAGCGCCATAATTTCCTAATGCTAAATTATCTATTCCTGCTGACCAAGAAGTGGGTTTGCCATCCCCTCTAAAATATTTTTTGTCTTTTTTGTCAGCATTAGGATCAAAACCCGCAGTAACTGGCATAGCAATTACTCTTTTATTATTAGGCTTACTTATTTCAACTAGAGAAATAGCTCTAGATGTTACATCTGCATATAAATCAACATCATTTTTTATATTTTCATCTACAAACCTAACTGATTCTAATTTATGATTTATTTCTATATTATTATTACTTTCTAAAGCTTCTTCTAAATTAAAATATGTTGATATACCAGCCATTCCTGTCCCGTGACCATTCGAGCTATTATCTTGTAAAATACGATCGTCAAAAGTTGTGTGCATATCTCCATCATCTAAAACTGGACTTATTAAAGGATGCCCATTATTAACACCATTATCTAATATACAAATAGACAAATCCGAATCCTTAAAATATGCTCTTTTTAAAAGCTCATCCACCCATTCTTTTTGTTCCTGTCTAGTATTTTCTTTTATAAAAAAACTCGCAGGAGTAGTTTTTTTCCTAAATTCCGCAATATGATCGCTATGCATTAAGATAGTTTTTAGAATTCCAATATCTGCCATTATAGATACTACAACACGTTCAGGAAATTCCACAAATTTTTTGTAATATTTAACTTCAAGTTGATTGCATAAGTTAAAAAATTCTTCAACTACTTTTTCTGTTGTATTATTACTATAAACAGAAAGCCAAACTTCGCAAGCTTCTTTATCTTTAATTGGAATCTCTTTAGTATCTGTCCATAATTCATTTACCATAGCTTCATTAATCGACTCAATAGATGCGACAACATCTGTTCCTTTATCATTGTCTTTAAATTTATTTATTTTCTTTAAGAAAAAGTCTTTCTTTTTAAATGGAACAAAAACGGTAGCATATTGTATCCCGTCTTCCTCTTTCACGCTACATAACCTGACTTTTTGACGAGTATCTTCTAAACTTTTAAAAATCAATTTATAGTTTTCTTTACCTCTAAATTGCAAATAAACTCCATCTCTTTTTGAAATGGAGCTGACTTTTTGACTATCTGATACTTCTTTATCCCATATGTTTTTAAACTGACTTTCAAGTAAGTCCGCATGACTTTTCCTGTCTCTTTTTGGAATATTTATCTTTCCTCGACGATTGATTGGTGAAAATGGAATTGACTCTTTGTTCTTTTTTATTCTAAAATGCTTTTTTAATTCTTTAGTCATTGACTAACCTCTTTATATTGCAAAAACTGTTTTCTTTCTTTTATAAAATCCAATAAAATGGTTTCATATATCTTTTTATCGTTTAATAAAACATATTTTTTAGCCTCTTTGCACGCCGTAACTATATCCGCATGACTAAGTCCGAGTGAGTTTTTAATTACATTTTCTGTAATAATGTTTTTTAAATCAAGACCATACAGATTAATTTCTATTAATCTTATTATTTGTTCTTTATCTGGAAGTTTATATTCAAAAACATCATCAAATCTTCTGAATAATGCCTTGTCTAACATATTTGGGTTATTAGTAGCACAAATTATTATACTGGCTGAATCATCTTCTTCTATATATTGCAGAAATGAGTTTAGTATTCTTCTCATTTCTCCAACGTCATTATCAAAGCTTCTATCCGAACCAATAGCGTCGAATTCATCAAATAAATATACCCCTCTATATTCTCTTATCTGATCAAAAATTTTTTTTAGCTTCACACTTGTTTCTCCCATATACTTAGAAATCAGATGGTGGATTTGTATGGAATATAAAGGTAATCCTAATTCATATGCAATTACTGATGCTGTCATTGTCTTTCCTGTCCCAGGATCTCCTTCTAACAATAATTTAGATCTGTTTTTTAAACCGTTTTTTAACAAAACATCTCTTTTCTTATATTCTGAAATTATTCTATCAATCTTGTTTTTTAATGAATTCCTAACTACAAGCTCTTCAATTCCTATATCGGAATATTTTAGTCCTAAAGATTTGTTGTTATTATTAAATTTAACTACATTATTTTTAGCTGATGGAGAGTTTTCCACTAATGCCTTTATCTCTCTAGCACTATTTGTATGGCCTACTTTGGCTTCATGAGCTGCTATTTGTAAAGCTATTACTTTAAATTTATCGCCATCATCACTAAAATGAGCTTTGAGTAGCTCTTTTACTTGATTTATTGTTGCCATTTTCTCCCTCCATTCTTAACGGTATAACTATTATACCAAATAAGTCTAATATTTTCGATATATCAGTTTTAATTTATGAGTCTTATAACTACTAAAGTTATTTAATATGAAAATAAAGCTTTAATTATTTGATGTTATTCAATAATAACGAATGTATATCCCATATTTCTTTTGATAATTTTTCTATTTTTTCTCTCATATAATCAATATCTTTCTTGTAAATGACACCAGTTGTATTAGTGGTTTTTGCAATCTGGTTTATATTATTTGTTGCATTTGAAAGTATCCATTGGAGATGTCAAAATAAATTAATCCTCGTAATATGTAGGCAAAAATACCGCAGCTTGAAACTACGGTCTTATTTTTTGTCCTCATGTAAAGTACTTGGAAGAATTATTTAGTTTATTCTTTTTTACTTCCAGTACCATTTGAGTACCAGTAGCTATTTTTTATTCTATGCATTTGAGTCGGTCGCTATCATACTTGAAAATTACTGCATAATTGGGGGTACCATTCAGCGACTTCACAAAAAAATGCTCCAGCCACAAACCTAAAAAATCTTCCTTTTCGTCAGGTTTTTTTAGGATTTGTGACATAAGCTTAATCATCTATTTATACTGCGCAAAGTTCTTTGCTTGATAAATAGTGATTATCGCAAAAATATCGCCTACGATATTTTTGCTAGCATTATACTCGGTCGAATCTTTTTTGTTACGCTGCAGAAGGGCAGCCATCCATCTATCTTCGCACTTCGTGCTCGATATATGGGGCTGACGTAAAAACATCGCTTGCGATGTCCTAGCTTTATTTTTATTATAATGTCTCTTCGTTTGAGTGGGTCGATATCAAACTTGAAAATCAATTCGTGATTTTCAATCCCATTCAGCGACTTCACAAAAAAAATGCTCTCTACTCGGTCGCATCTTTTTCGTTACGCTGCAGAAGGGCAGCCATCCATCTATCTTCGCACTTCGTGCTCGATATATGGGGCTGACGTAAAAACATCGCTTGCGATGTTTTTACTCCCATTCTTCTTTTCCAAACGTACGATATATCCCAAACCATTCAAAATACTAGATTCTATTTTTTCTAGTATCACTAAATCCATCTAATTATAGGACGTTTTCAGATTTTTAGTCCCGTCCCAGTCCCAGTACCGGATAAATATTGTTTTAATATAATATCTATTTTTGTCTTCTAAGCTCTTAAAAGTAAAAAATAAGTAAAAAGTCAAGATAAAGATAAAAGTCTACATTAGGGCAAATAAAAAACTTTAAAACAGACGACAAAGCTAAGTCAAATAAGAAAGAACATAGCAAAGGTGCAGAGAGATAAATATCGGCAGTCTTTGGGCTGCCTTTATTTTTTTTGCTCATTTTTTTAATCTTATATATTTAGGTCAGATATGCATATCCACTTAAACTCATACAAAAATATTGCTTGTAAAAAAAATACTTAATCACAATAATCGCATTTTAACTTGTGATCCTTGCAAGCTAAATGACGAACTTCACTAGGAAGTTTTCCCTTGTATCTTTTGTAATAAATGGAAAATTTGCTATGGGATGTATATCCAACAGATTCTGCTACTTCCTTTATAGGAAGTTTAGTATTTAACAGAAGAGTTTCAGCTACATTCATTCTTTTTCTTTGGGTGTATTCTGTAATACTTTGACCATATTTTTCTTTAAACAAATTCTTTAATTTTGTTCCGCTCATTTTAGATATTTTTTCAAGGGTTTCCTGATTTACAGTCATGGCAAAATGATCATCTAAAAACCTGGATACATCTTCAAGTGCTTTATTATCGTCAGACTCAATTTTATATTTTTTTCTATTTAAGTAGGTATCGATTACTATACTTATCCACTCATTTGCCTTGGCTTTAAAGAAAAAATCAGCGGCAGGAGCGTCCATCTTACAATTTAATATTTCCATTGCTACTTTTTCTAATGACTTTGTAAGTATTATTTGATTTGTTTGAAGTAAAGCCCTATAAAAGGATTCAAGATCGATATTAATGGATGACAGGTGCTTTTCTAAAAGTTCTCTTTTAAATCCAACAGAAACAGTGAGATAGTAACTATTCTCGTGTAATAAAAATAGAAAGTCATCTTCTATATTGTCAAAATCAAGAGTATATAAGGAGTTTGGCGTCAAAGTTTGATAAGGGTTAAATTTTTCGCCGTTTGCACTTACAATATAGCTAGAGCATATCGAAACATAGTTTTCCATACTATAAGTACTATTTTGAATAACTTCTTCTTTGATATAAAAATCGTGGATATCAATAATAAATCCATTTCCTTCATAAAACCAATATAGGCCTTCTGCATTAATTGAATCATCTTTACTCCAACAAAATGTATGCCCTGCACTTGAATATTTCTTATTATTTTTACATTCATCTACGTTCATATATTCTTTTACAAAATCATAATATGTCATAATACACTATCCCTTTTAGACAATATTCCAATTAGCCTTATTAATTCAAAACTATTGTATTAGTAATTATAACTGATGTATAATAAAAATGCAATGATAATTATTATCGTTCAGGCGAATTTGAATCTAATAGGAATATTAAAGGAGGAAAATATGAAAATTTATAAAAGGCTTTTTTCCTATGTGCCTGAAGAAAAACATAATGGATATATAGCAGTTTTTTTATCAGCACTATCTGCATTTCTAATGGTGTACGGATATTCGTTACTGTATAAACTTTTAAGAAGTTCAATTGTTGAAGGAGATTTATTAGTAGCTAGGACTTTGTCCATTCAAGCTGTCTTATATTTGACGATAGGGGCACTAGTTTACTTTTTGTCAAACTTTTTTTCTCATAAACTTGGATTTCGCTTAGAAACTAATTTAAGAAAAAAAGGTATAGATGGACTTACAGGAGCAAGTTTTCGCTTTTATGATTTAAACCCATCTGGAATTATAAGAAAAACTATTGATGATAATGCAGCTAAAACTCATACGGCAGTAGCACATATGATACCAGATAACTCTCAAGCTTTTTTAATTCCAGTATTATCTTTAATACTTGCCTTTTCTATTAGTAGCAGAGTGGGATTAGTTATTCTTATACTAACAATAGTAGGGGCTCTTATTTTAAAGAACATGATGGGTGGAGGAGAGTTCATGGAATACTACCAAAAATCCTTAGAAATTTTAAGTGGTGAAACAGTTGAATATGTCAGAGGCATGCAAGTTGTTAAAATATTCGGAGCTACTGTAGAGTCTTTTAAAACTCTTTATAAGGCGATTAAGGATTATTCTAAGTATGCTCTTGATTACTCAATTAGTTCTAAAAAACCTTATGTTCTATATCAATGGATATTTTTTGGAATTATTGCAATTTTGTCTATCCCTTTAGTTTTTACCATAAATAAAGTTAATAATGCTAATTTGCTTATTGTTGAACTATTCATGATTTTGTTTTTAAGTGGAGTAATGATGGTTTCATTTATGAAAATTATGTGGGCTAGTATGAACATCTTTAACGCTAGGTATGCTGTAGATACTTTAGAAGACTTATATAAAAAAATGAATGAAGATAAATTAAATTATGGAGAGATTGGTGATTTCAAAAACTATAATATAGAGTTTGAAAAAGTGAATTTTTCTTATAATGAAAACAAAGTACTAGAAAATTTATCTTTTAAATTAGAAGAAGGAAAAAAATATGCTTTGGTGGGTCATTCAGGATCAGGTAAATCGACTATTGTAAAGCTATTATCTGGTTTTTACAAAGTAGATAGTGGCAGTATAAAGATTGGAGAGAGACCCTTAGAATCTTATAGTAAGGATGCTCTAATAAACACAATTTCTTTTGTTTTTCAGGATAGCAAACTTTTTAAGACATCTATTTACGAAAATGTTGCTCTTGCTAATAGAAAGGCAAGTAGAGAAGAAGTTATGAAGGCTATGGAACTTGCCGGTTGTAATGTTATTTTAAATAAGTTTCCTGAAAGGGAGAATACCATGATTGGCTCAAAAGGAGTCTATTTATCAGGAGGAGAAAAACAGAGAATTGCTATTGCGAGAGCCATGCTCAAGAAATCTAAAATTGTAATTATGGATGAAGCTAGTGCTTCTATTGATCCAGACAATGAGTATGAGCTTCAAAAGGCCTTTAAAAACCTTATGAAAGATAAAACAGTTATTATGATTGCCCATAGGATGAGTAGTATTCGTTCTGTTGATGAAATTTTAGTTTTAGAGAATGGAGAAATAATTGAAAGAGGCAGTGATCAAGAACTTATTTCAAAAGGTGGAAAATATAAGGAATTATTAGAGCTTTATGACAGTGCAAATCAATGGAGGGTTAAAGATGAGGAAATTTTATAAAAATCGCTTTTGTCTGACTGATAAAGGGGCTAAAGATCTCACTAAATCTACTATATCAAGTTTCTTGGTCTACTGTATTAATATGGTTCCTGCCTTTATTTTAATGATGTTAACAGATGAGCTTATTTTGAAAAATGTTAAAAGCCCTTATTTATATTTTGGTGTTTCTGTTGTTACATTAGTATTAATGTATGTTTTGTTAGCCAAAGAATATGATGATCTTTATACTACAACTTATGAAGAGAGTGCTAATTTAAGAATAGATATTGCAGAAACTCTATCAAAACTTCCCCTATCCTACTTTTCAAAACATAATTTATCAGATATATCTCAAACGATTATGGCAGATGTGGAAAAAGTAGAACACGCTATGAGTCATTCAATTCCTAAAGTAGGAGGAATGGTTTTATTTTTCCCACTAATTGGAATTATGTTAATGATAGGTAATTTTAAGATGGGGCTTGCAGTAATGATCCCAACTATTTTAAGTTTTATACTAATACCTATTGCTAAAAAGTCGCAGGTAAAAGGAAACAAGAAATATCACAAGGTACTTAGAGAAAACTCAGAAAAATTCCAAGAAACCATTGAACTTCAACAAGAAATAAATAGTTTTAACTTATCCGATGAAGTGAGGTCTTCGTTATATATGCAGATGGATGAAAGTGAAAAAATACATCTTAAAGTTGAACAAGGCTCTCTTTTTGTAATGGGTTTATCCTCTGCTCTTGGCTTTGTAAGTATTGCAGTAGTTAGTTTTGTTGGGATTAGCCTTATTCTATCTGGGGAGATTGACATTTTATATCTCTTAGGTTATTTAATGGCTGCCATAAAGATAAAAGATATTTTCGATTTATCAAAAGAAGGATTATTAGAAGTGTTCTATATAGATCCAAGTGTTGAAAGGATTAGGGAGATTAAGGAAACAAAAATTCAAGAGGGTAAAGATGTAGAACTGAATATGTTTGATATAGTCTTCAAAAATGTAGCTTTTTCTTATGATGATAATCAGGTTTTAAAGGACATTAGCTTTACTGCGAAACAGGGAGAGGTAACGGCTTTAGTTGGAGCTTCCGGCTCTGGAAAGACAAGTATATTAAGATTAATATCAAGATTATATGATTATGATAAAGGTCAAATCTTAATAGATGGAAAGGATATAAAAAACATTTCCACAGATTCTTTATTTAAGAAAATATCTATTGTTTTTCAAGATGTTACTTTATTTAACTCATCTATATTAGAAAATATTCGTATAGGTAAAAAAGATGCCAGCGATGAAGAAGTTGTAAAGGCAGCTACCCTTGCAAATTGTATGGATTTTATTAATAAACTTCCTAATGGGTTAGATACAGTTATAGGAGAAAATGGGTCAGAGCTTTCTGGTGGTGAAAGACAAAGACTTTCTATAGCTAGAGCCTTTCTGAAGGACGCACCAATACTTATATTAGATGAAATATCAGCAAGTTTAGATGTGGACAATGAAAAGAAAATCCAAGAGTCTTTAAATAATTTAATTAAAGATAAAACTGTTGTAATCATTTCACACAGAATGAAATCCATAGAAAATGCTGACAAGATAGTAGTTCTTGAAAACGGAAGAGTAGAAAGCGAAGGTAAGCATGAAGAGCTTTTACAAAAATCAAAAGTTTACAAGAATTTAATAGAAAAAACAAAAATGGCAGAAGAATTTATTTATTAGGAGGATTAGAATGAATAATAAAAAGTTAAAAGGAAAAGATGTTATTACGATAGGTATATTTACTGCAATATATTTTGCAATCAATTTTGGGTTTATGCTTTTAGGCGGTCTTCATCCATTAATGTGGATACTTATGCCTGGCTTTATAGCCTTAGTTGGTTCTATACCATATATGATTATGGTTCAAAAAGTAAAAAAAACAGGAGCAGTCATAATAATGGGAGCTATTGTTGCTATAATATACTACTTAACTGGTCAATTTAGTTTAATAATAATTGCATCATTAGCAATTGCCAGTATTTTGGCAGAAGTGATAAGATACCTATCAAAGTATGACAGTTATAAATGGAATTCACTTTCATATGCTTTCTTTTCATTAGGTATGGTAGGGTCTCCAGCACAAATATGGATTCTAAAAGATGAATTCATATCAAAAATTCTTAAAATGGGGATGCCAGTAGATTATGTTAATATATTAAAAACTTTTATTAACACACCGATGTTAATTGTATTAATTGTAACACCATTTGTTTTTGGATTATTATCTTGTGGGATTTTAAAATCATTTCTATATAAAAATTTTGAGGCGAGAAATTAAAATGTTCAAGCGATTAAAATTAGATCCTAGAACCTCAATAATATTGCTTTTATTAGTAAATATATTTTTCTTTAAAAGTAGATCGTTGGCAAGTGAATTAATTTTAATGAGCTATTTGTTGATTATTTTGACAGTTTGCGGAAATTTTAAACCGGGATTAAAAGTATATTTAACTTTTATTACTTTTTTAATAATAAATTATTTAGTTTTTCCCTATTCACCTAAGTGGATTGTAACGACATTTATTGTACCTGTTTCTTATGCAAGGAAGATTTTTCCTTGCATAATGGCAGGAACATTGTTATACAAAACGGTGACCGTAAGAGGAATTGCAGGAGTTTTTAGAAAATTTAAATTCTCAGAAAATTTTATTTTAGCATTTATGATAACTTATAGATATTTTCCCACATTAAGACAAGATATACATTGTGTTAGAGAATCAATGAAGATTAGGGGGATTAGTATGATTAAAAACATGGATATATTTGTTGTACCTATAATAAATTCTGCAATTGATATGTCTGAAGAGTTATCTAAGGCAGCTGTAACACGAGGAGTCGAGAATCCAGGTAGAAAAACAACTATAATTGATTTTAAATTCACTGTTTATGATGTATTAGTTATTTTATTTGTTGTTTTAATTATGGTTATATTTTAGGTGAGTTAGAATGGGTTATGTAAATATAAATGATGTATCTTGTACCTCTAAAACGGGATATAAAATATTAAAAGATATCAACTTAAATGTTGAAAAAGGCGAATGTATACTACTTATGGGGCTAAGTGGTTCAGGCAAAACGTCATTGACTAAATTAATAAATGGAATTATACCACATTTTGAAGAAGAAACTGACTTTGTTGGAGAAGTTTTAATAGAGGGAGAATCTACTAGAAATATATCGCAATATAAAATTTCAGAAAAAGTTGGTTCAATATTTCAAAATCCAAAATCTCAATTTTTTAATTCTGATGTTGAGGGAGAAATTGTATTCGGTCTTGAAAATATGGGAATTGATCCAGAGTTAATAAAAAAAAGCTTTAAAAAAACTATCAATAATTTAAATATAGATAGATTATTAGGTAAAAATGTCATCTCATTGTCGAGTGGGGAAAAACAAATTTTAGCTTTTGCATCTATTTTTGCATTAAACACAGATATTGTCGTATTGGACGAACCATCTTCAAATCTTGATATGGATACAATTGAAACGATAAAAAATAATATTGAAATATTTAAAAAAGAAGGGAAGACAATTATAGTTGCAGAACATCGACTATATTATTTAAAAGACATAATTGATAAAGCATATTATATAGATAAAGGCATAATTAAGGATTGTTTCACACAAGAAGAGATAAAATCATTTAACTCGAAAAAAGAAAATAATCTCAAAATCAGAACTTTATCTACTCCGAAGTTGGAAGTTCTTGAAAAAGAATTTAATAAAAATAATGAGTATTTATGTGAAGATTTATCGTATACAATAAATGGAAATCTCATATTTAAAGATATTAATATTTCTTTGAATAGAGGAGAAGTTTTAGGAATAATAGGAAAAAATGGTATAGGAAAAACTAGTCTGTTAAAGTGCATTTCAGGACTTATGAAGAAAAATACAGGAAGTGTTTTTTTTAACAATAAACTTTTAAATAATAAAGATAGGTTAAAAAATACATACCTTGTAACACAGGACATTAATTCACAATTATTCACTCGAAGCGTAAAAGAAGAATGTGAATTAAATTTACATGAGGATAGATTAAATCAGGTAGATGTAGTTCTAAATAGGCTTGGATTAGATAAATATAAAGATAAGCACCCAATGTCGCTATCAGGAGGACAAAAACAAAGGTTAACAATTGCCTTAGCTCTACTTTCAAATAAAGAAATCATAATCTTTGATGAGCCTACAAGTGGTTTAGATTTCAAAAATATGATAATTGTATCAGAAGCTATAAAAGATTTGGCGAAAAAATCCAATAAAGTTGTAATTGTTGTTTCGCATGATTATGAGTTTTTAAATAATGTAGCAGATGGAATATATAAAATGGCATAAAATCAATAATTAAAATCTTAAGGGTCTGTAAATAATTTTGTGTATCAACCTAAATCCTGGTAAAAAGGTAAGGGTTGATACATTTTTTATTTATCAATGTTTATCCATTCCTCTAGAATTGGAGTTTTACTTAATTTTACACAACTTTGATAAACTATCAATTTTTCATGAAAATTTAGAGTTGATTTTATTGGATGTATTTTTGTAATTGCCATACTAATCACCAGAACTTTCTTTTGATTTATTTAGAAGTAGAGAATGGATCTGCCATATTTCTCTTGATAATTTTTCTATTTTTTCTCTCATATAGTCAATATCTTTTTTGTAAATAACACCAGTTGTATTAGCGGCTTTTGCAATCTGGTTTATGTTATTTGTTGCATTTGAAAGTAGCAATTGGAGATCTCTGAATGGTTCTAGGTCTACAATATAAATTTCTTTTTCTAATACACATTTTCTAAGAAAGTGGGACATGGTTTTGCAATTTGCAAGTTTCATTTTCTTTTCAAAAATTTCTTTTTCTTCGTCTGTTAAATATATTTTAAGTTGATTTTTTCTTGTTCTATTATCCATAATTTTCTCCTTTGCTTATATCTTTTGGGGTCTTAGGGTTCTCCCTAACAAGGTAAAAATCATAAAATTAGATAGCCTTATAAGCTATTGATTTTTCGATTTTTTCGTAAGTGGGTACTCACTTACTGTGCTTGCTATTACTAACAAGTCTTTAATTTGATTTTCCATAATTTTACAAATAGGAATTAATAAGTGTAACTGTAACTTATAAAATAAAAACTTCCAAAATTAGGCGAGCTTGTTTTAAGAGTCTTTGACAACCCCTTATTATCAAGCCATTAATTTATGTAATCCTAATTTAAGAAGATTTATAACGATGGGTTACAGGTTACAAAGTTACATTTGTATCTTTACTTGATTTGCAGTATCTATTTCTAATTGATTTTCTTTTTTCCATTCTTCAGGCAACAAATTCTTATCAACTTCTATAAAGTCATTTTTGTTTTCTATTTTCTTTTCATAATATAGTTTTACAGGAATTGAGACTCCACTTGGTGATATTCTCTTAGTCTTTGATGACCTAACTAGAATCCATTCTTGGAAATAATTATCCATAATCTCTGAAAAAGATTTTGATTTTATTTGGTAACCTTGCATGGTTAGTTCTTTGAAACAAGTTATATTTGGATCTGCACTTTTCGGCTTATATTCTTCTAAGAAATACCTAATGTCTTCCACATCTGGGTTTAGATATTTAAACTTTTCTTGTTCCTTATACAAGTCTTTTAAAAGATTTTTTGGTATAGTCCATGCGTGAGTCTTGTTTTTAAAGATTTCATATCCCAAGGCTAAAGCTTGATTAAAATCTTCTCTTATACGAACTATATACTCTTTGTCTGAGAGTTTTTCTTTATTATTTTTATCTGGATATATAGTCCTTATTCTTTGATTCGGGTTACATTCAACAGGCAAATATCTTCTTTCTCCAGTATGATCATTAAGAAAAGTTCTTTCGTTTAATGTCCCTATAAAGATGCAAGTTCTTGGCACGTCTGTTGCATATTTTTCGTAGGGTATCCTTATCCTATCACTTAATTTTGATAAAAAAGATTTAGCTTCATTAGCCGATTTTGCATTTCTTAAAGCAACAAATTCTTCGATTTCAACGACAGTTTTACCCATAAGGTTCATGACGGCATCCTTGCCTTGAATGTTTTCAATTGTGCAAAACCAATCATCTGTTATGGACAAGTATCTTGCAAAAGTCGATTTGCCTATACCTTGTCCACCAACTAAAACAATCATCTCATCAAACTTAGCTCCTGGATTGAAAATTCTTTTTATCATGCCCAATATCATATGTTCCATTATCCAATTGTTAAGCTCTGTATCATCCGCTCCTAAATACCTTGGTAAAAGTTTTCTAATGGCATTTTTATCTCCATTCCATTTTAGATTTTGAAGATATTGCTTTGGCGGACTCACTTCATATTGGTGAGCTACAAAACGAATAGCTTCCCACATTTTGTTTGAGTTATAATTAATTCCAAAATGTTTTTCTATCTCTAACCCTAGTCTATTGTTTAAAGAATCCTCCCAAAGTCGTATTTGATTTTCCTTTATATTTCTTTCTCCAATAATTTTCCCCTGGAATTTTATTTCATTGGTAAATTTATCAAAGAATATTTGTCCTTCAATTATTTTTTGATTTTGACAATATTTGGGATTTAAAATAGCGGTTACAATATTACCAGTAATTTGTCTAACCGTCCCCTTATCCGTAGTTTGTAAGTCTAATAAGGCGTAAGTCTGATCTATTTCTGGGAATTTTAATTTAATATCTGTCATAAAACTCACTCCTTTTCTTTTTACAATCATCTAATCTCTTTATTGTTTTATATTTGTTTTTCATTTTATCCTCCTGTCTGGTATAAATAAGACTCCTGTGGTAAAATGAACTTGTCCAGAGAACACTTCTCACAGAAGTGTATGCCTTTACTCTTTGTAGTAGGGGCTTTTTTCTTTTTTGATTTCATCATATATTTCTAAAATATAGATTAAAATATCAGCTTCATCGTCATTTAGTTTGCCGAACTTTTTAATAACTTTTGCTAGTTGAAATATTTCCTTGGCTATATTATCAGAAAGTCTGTAATCACTTACTAAATTAACTTCGTGATTTAATAACATTTGTAGAAAATAATCTTGCTTTTTAAGTCCGCTTATTGCAATCTTTTTGTTTATTAGGTCATATTCTTCCTCAGAGACTCTGAAATTTAAAATGCGATTTCTTTTTCTATTTTTGTCTTTATTTCTCGTTTTTTTTGAAATTTCATCTAATGAATGTCTTCTAAACATCTTTATCATCCTCTTCTAATAAATCTTTCCAGTCATTTGCCTTATTATTTCTTACTTGTGTTAAAGACAAAGCCATTTCTTTTTGCTTACTAGGGAAGAGATGAGCGTATCTATAGGTTATATCAATCGATTCATGTCCAACCCTATCAGCTATTGCAGTTGCAGAAAATCCAAGTTCAATTAAGAGAGAAACGTGAGAATGCCTTAAATCATGTATTCTAATTCTTTTTACTTGAGATTTCTTAGATCCCCTATCCATTTCATGGTGTAGGTAACTCTTGGAGAAATTAAATATTAAGTCTTTTGGTTTTAACTTATAAAAACTATCTATATACTCTTTAATCTCTTCAGTTAGAAATTCAGGCATAACTATTTTCCTTATACTTTTTTTAGTCTTAGGAGCAGTTATTACATTTTTCCCATCAATCCTTTGTAAAGATTCATCAATTTTTAATGTATGTCTTTCAAAATCAAATTTTTCTTTTGTTAAGGCTAATAATTCTCCCATTCTAAGACCACACCAATACAAAAGTTCAAAAGCATAGAATGATTCAGGTTTATCTTTTATAGCTTCTATAAAACTTTCATATTCATCTTGAGTCCAAAATAGCATTTCATCAGCTTCTTTTTCTCCCATAGAGCCAACATCACGAGCAACATTAGTTTTTAAATTATAATATCTACAAGCATGATTTAAGATACTAGATAACTGGGCATGAATAGTTCTCAAATAAGTAGGAGAGTAGTTCTTACCATTCTTATCCTTAATCTTCATAAGCTCATTTTGCCATTGAATAATGGTTACATTATTAATCTCATTAAGCATTAAATCACCAATATAGGGAAGTATTTTTTGATTTACAATTGCTTCTTTTGTCCTCCAAGTATTTTCTCTTATTCTTGGTTTTCTATCCCTCTTGTAAAGTTCAAAAAACTCCCTAAAGCTCATCTCAATTGATTCAGAATGTTGATTTAAGAATTCTTGTTCCCATTTTAAAGCTTCTTTTTTCGTTGAAAATCCACGTTTTTTCTTAGTTAATTTTTCTCCTTTCCAGTTTGTATAATTAAATTTACAAAACCAAGTCTTGTTCCCGCTTTCATCTCTAAATGCTGGCACTCTAAACCTCCTTTGTATTTGTTGGTTTATAGCAATACTTTTCCATAAAGTATTCTCTATTTACCTTTCCTCTTTGCACACGATAGCCTAATTTAAGTAGATCTTGATTCATATCGTTTATTATCTGATATGCCGTTGTCCTACTTACATCAAGAAATTCTTGTACATCTTTTGCATTCATAAAAATACCTTTCATAATGTCCTCCTTTTATAGTTTGTAAGGTTCTACATCCTCAAAAGGGCGAGCATTAATTTATATGTCTTACAATTTCCGTTCAATATCGAACGGTATGTATATATAATAACAGTTCATATTTGTTCTGTCAAGTTTTTTCTATTTATTTTTTCCTAAAATATTCAGATACTTACAAATATTTACAACAGAACAGTTTTGTTGAGCTTTTGTTCATTTTGTGATAAAATATTTATAGTTATTGTGAAATAAGGAGGAGTTAGTTTGATTTCTGGAGAAAAATTAAAAAAGTTAAGACTTATGCGAAACTTAACTCAAAAAGAACTTGCCATTAAGTCTGGTTTGACAGATGCTGCTATAAGAAATTACGAGCTTGGAAATAGATCTCCAAGTAAAGAACAATTACAAAAAATATCTGAAGCACTTGATTGTGATATATCAGCATTAATTAATCATGAACCTAATTCTATTTTTGAAATAATGCATATAATCTTTGATTATGAAAAAGACATGAAGTTTAGACCGTTGACAGATGATGGAGAAATTACTGGACTTTTATCAAATGATGTAGACTTCAATAATTTTCTTATAGAATGGAATGAGATGAGAAAAAAGCATTACAACGATGAGATAACAGACGAAGAATTTGAAGATTGGAAGCTATCTTACCCTAAAAAATCAAGATTTTTAAAATAAGAGGTACTTTTTATGGGTTCTATGATTACATTAAGAATAGGAAAAATGGAGCTTGATTGGGGTAAAAATAATATGTTTAATAACCACTCTTGCTTGTTCCAAAAAAAAGATATAAAAATGGTGCCTTATTTCTATTCTGATGACGATATCGAATATAGAAAAGGATTATCTAAAAATATCAAATCTGTGAAAAGAAGACTGGATTTATTAGGATATAGTTTACATGATATTGAAGAAATATTTAACGAAGATTTAAAAAGTATTAATGAATTAGATAATATTTCTATACCAATTTCTTTTAATGACTATTACAATACCGTAAAAAATATTGATATAAATAGCATAAATATGACATCTGAAGAATATGATTATAAATATGATTTAGGTGAATATGTACGAAAATGCGTTATAAGTGAAATTAATAAACTTTCTACTTTTTCAGAATATGAATATTACGACATTAGAGAATTCCTTCAAAATTTACATCCATATATTACATTAAGAATTCTAAGTGAAAATAAAAAAAATCATAACCTAGATATAATTTGGGAATATGCAGATGTTGTTGAAAACGGATGGATTTTAGAAGAAGATATTATTCCAAAACTAACTACACAAGAAAAAATACTTATTGTAACAGAGGGTAGTTCTGACACAGATATTATTAAAAAATCTATTAATCGACTTTATAGTGATATTGCAGATTTCTTTGATTTTATAGATATGGAGAAAAATTATCCTTTTACCGGAACAGGTAATTTAAAGAATTTTGTTAAAGGATTATCCAAAATAAATATTTTAAATAACATTTTAGTTATTTTAGATAATGATACAGCTGGTAAATCTGTTTATAATGATATTAAAGGAATTGATTTGCCAAATAACCTAAAGGTTATAACTCTGCCTAATTATAAAGATTTTGATAATTTTAAATGCAAGGGCCCCCAGGGAGATTCTATAGAAAATATAAATGGAAAAGCAGTTTCTATAGAATGTTTTTTAGATCATAGTTCAATAGACGATGAAATTTATGTTAGATGGACTGGATTTAATGACAAGTTAATGCAATATCAAGGAAATATTGAGCCAAAAAATTTACTTATCAAATCATTTCATCAATTCTATAAAAAAGAATATGATTTTACTAAATTAAAATATCTTGTTGATTATATATTAGAAAGTTGGATTTCTATATAAATTAATTTTCGTAATATGTACTCAAAAAGACCGCAGCCTAAAGACTACGGTCTAATTTTTTGTCCAAATGTAAACCACTTGGAACTATTATTCAATTTATTCTTTTTAACAAATGTTCCCATTTTGATCCCAGTTACAGTTTTCGATCTTCTGTAACCATTGATTTTACAGTTTTTTTGTTTTTTTGCTACTACTCCCATTCGATTGTTCCTGGTGGTTTGCTGGTTATGTCGTAGACTATTCTGCCTACTCCTTCTACTTCGTTTATCATTCTATTTGATAATTTTTGCATTAGTTCGTATGGGAGGTTTGCTGCTTCTACTGTCATTGCGTCTGTACTTGTGACTGCTCTTACTGCTATGACGTTGTCGTAGCTTCTGGCATCTCCTTTTACTCCTACTGTTTTGATTGGGGTCCATACGGTGAAGTATTGCCAGATTTTTTCGTTTAGGCCGAAGTTTTTGACTTCTTCTCTTAGGATGGCGTCGGTTTCTCTTACTATTCTTAGTTTGTCTTCTGTGATGTCTCCTATTACTCTTATGGCAAGGCCTGGTCCTGGGAATGGTTGTCTCCAGACCATGTCGTGTGGGACGCCTATTTCTTCGCCTAGGGCTCTTACTTCGTCTTTGAAGAGGAGTCTTAGAGGTTCTACTAGGCCTTTGAAGTCCATGTCTTCTGGTAGGCCGCCTACGTTGTGGTGGCTTTTTATGACACTTGCTTTGTCTTTGCCGGATTCTATTACGTCTGGGTAGATTGTACCTTGGACTAGGTAGTTAGCTCCGCCGATTTTTTTGGCTTCTTCTTCGAATACTTCTACGAAGTGGTTGCCTATAATTTTTCTTTTTGTTTCTGGGTCAGATTCGCCTTTTAATAGGTCTAGGAATTCTTTGGATTTGTCTACCATTTTTACATTTAAGCCTAGGCCTTTGTAGGTTTCCATGACTGATTTTGCTTCGTCTTTTCTTAGTAGACCGTGGTCTACGAAGATACATTGGAGATTATCTCCTATGGCTTTTGAGACTATGGTTGCTGCTACTGAGCTGTCTACTCCGCCTGATAGACCGCAGATCATTTTCTCGCCTTGGTATTTTTCTTTGATTTCTGCTATGATTTCTTTGGCGAAGTCTTTCATTTTCCAGGTTTTTTCGGCCTTACATATTCCTAGGACGAAGTTTTCTAGGATTTTTTGGCCGTATTCTGAGTGGACTACTTCTGGGTGGAATTGGACTGAGTAAAGGCTTCTGTCTGTGTTTTCCATGGCTGCCACGTCTGTGTTGGCTGTGGATGCGATTGATTTAAAGCCTTCTGCTAGGTCTTTTACCCTATCTTTGTGGTTCATCCAGATTATGGATTCTTCTGGAATATCTTTGAATAGGCAGCTTTCCTTATCTACTTTTAGGTCGGTTTTTCCATATTCGGCTAAGTTTGGTGTTTCAATTGTGCCGCCGTTTACATAATTTATGTATTGGTGGCCGTAGCAGATGCCTAATACTGGCACGCCTAGGTCAAAGATTTTGCTGTCGGCTTTTGGGCTTTCGCTATCGTTTACTGATTGTGGGCCGCCTGTTAGGATGATACCAGCTAGGTTGTCTAAGTTGATTTCGCTGAGATTGGTATCGCACTCATGAAGTTCTGCATAGACTCCCATTTCTCTTACTCTTCTTACTATGAGCTGGTCGTATTGGCCGCCGAAGTTTAAGACTAGGATTTTTTCTTTCTTCATTATTTCCCCTTTAATTTAAGTTTCGTACTTCCTTTTCTTCTGGGAAGTTCTCGTAGTAATATTGGACAATTTCTGTGGCTGTTTGTTCGACTGTGTTTTCTGTTACATCTATGACTTTGCAGTCTAGGTCAGAAAATATTTCTTTGGCGTATTCTAGCTCTCTTTCGATTCTTCCCTTGTCAAAGTATTTGCTTTCACCAACTATGCCTAGGGACTTGCTCCTTGTTTCTCTGATGTCTGAGAGCTTGTCTGGATTTATGATTAGGCCTATTATCCTTCTTGGGTCGACTTCAAAGAGCTCTTGTGGAAGTTTGGCCTCTGGCACTAGTGGTAGGTTTGAGACTTTGAAATTTTTTGTGGCTAGGATCATGGTTGTAGGTGTCTTAGATGTGCGTGATACTCCTACTAGGACTATGTCTGATTTTAGAAAGCCTCTGAAGTCTTTGCCATCGTCGTATTGGATGGCAAATTCTATGGCTTCTATCATTTCGAAGTAGTTTCTTGATAGGGTCCTGGTGAGGCCTCTTTGTCTAATTGCCTTATGGCCGGTAAATTGTTCAAACTTATCGATTCCATATGATAGGATGTCTAAGACTGTTATGTCTAGGTCTTTGGCCCTTGCTCTAAGATACTGGGTTAATTCTTTGTTGGCTAGGGTTTGGACTATGATGGAATAGGATGGAAGGTCGGCTAGAATCTCGTCTATTTCATCTGTATCTACTATGTCTGAGAATCTTCTCATGCTTGTTTTTAGGTCTGGGAATTGACTTGTTACTGATTTCATGTAGTTTATTGCTGTTTCTCCGGTGGAGTCACTTATTATCACAATCGTTAAAACATCGTCCATCAAATCCTCCTATCTTACTATTTGTGATATATCAAATATCCTAGCTATCCTCTTTTGTACTTGATTTAGCATAGCTAATCTGTTGTTTTTGATTTCTTCGTTTTCATCATTTATCATGGTCTTGTCTAGGTATTCATTGCCTACTAGGGCTGTGGCTTGAATATTTTCTAGCTCTTTTTTGTAGTCAGCAGCATTTACTAGGGCTATCTCATCGATATTTGATATAGTTTCATAGAAACTTCTTTCTAGGTCTGTTTGTAGTAAGTCTGCCTTTACTAGGTCAGCTCCTGTGTCTTTGGCTAGGTTATTTATCCTGATTAGGTAGGATAGGCCGTCTTCATTTTCATCTATGAAGGCTGTAACTGCCTTTACCTTTTCACTCATTCTTAGGATGTTGGTATTATTTGTATCTACTACAGCATTTACTATATCATACCTATAACCATCATCTAAAAGTTTGTTTTTTAACCTGTCTTTGATGAAGGCGAGGGTTTTATCTAGAGTTGTGTCATAGTCAAAGGCTAGGGCATTTACCTCTGTGTAGACAAGGAGGGCTTCTGAGATTAGCTTTCTTAGGTCTACGTCTATACCATTTTCTAGGATTATATTTATGATTCCAAGGGCTGCCCTTCTTAGGCCGAATGGATCTTTTGATCCTGTGACATATTTTTCTATGGCGTAAAGGCCTACAATAGAATCCATCTTATCTGCTATTGATAGGAGGATACCTATTACTGATTTTGGTAGGTCTGAGCTTGCTCCCTTTGGCAGATATTGCTCTTTGATTGCTTCTGCTACCCTTTGGTTTTCGCCAGAGTTTTGGGCATAGATTGCGCCCATGGTTCCTTGAAGCTCGGTAAATTCTACTACCATTTTTGTGACTAGGTCTGCCTTTGAAAGCTTGGCTGCTCTTTTGGCATCTTCTATGATGTCATTGCCTAGGCCTAGTTCTTTTTGGTATCTTTCTGCTAAATCTACTAGTCTTTGAGTTTTTTGGGCCATGGTGCCAAGACCTTCGAAAAATACTAACTTATCTAGCTCTGGCAAATAAGATTCTAGTGGCTTTGATGCGTCTATATCGTAAAAGAATTTTGCATCTTCTAGCCTTGCTACTAGGACCTTTTTATTTCCTTCTATTACATTTTCACTCTTGTAGTCATCACCATTTCTTACTAGGAGAAAGTATGGAAGGAGCTTGTTTTTGTCATCTAAGATTGGGAAATATCTTTGGTGATCCTTCATTGGTGTAGTAATTACTTCTTTTGGTAGGCTTAGGTAGGTTTGGTCTATATCACCTACAAGGACTGTTGGATATTCGACAATATTTACCACCTCATCTAGGAGGTCTTCATCTTTCATGTAGGTGCCGCCTACTTGGCCCGCTAGGGAATTAAGGCCTCTTTGGATAATGTCTTGTCTGTCCTTACCCCTTAGAATTACGAAATTATCCTTTAGTTGTTTTTCGTAAGTATCGATTGATTCTATTTCTATGTGGTCAGATCCTAGGGACCTGTGACCTTTGGTGATGTTTCCTACTTCTATGCCATCTGCATCGAAAGATAAAACTTTATCATCTAATAGAGAAACAAACCATCTGATTGGTCTTGCCCATCTGATGGACTTGCCGCCCCATCTCATTGATCTAGGGAAGGATATGGATTTGACTAGTTCAAATACTTCTTCTTTTAGAACTTCTTCTAGGCTTTTGCCTTCTTCTTTCTTTTCTACAAAGATATAGTCTTCGCCCTTTACTTCTCTTATAATCACATCATCAAGGCTTGCCCCTTGTCCTCTTAAGAATCCTTCTAGAGCCTTGCTTGCAACGCCATTTTCATCATAGGCTATCTTTACACTTGGTCCTCTTACAGATTTAATTTCTTCTTTTTGGCTTTCTTCTACATTTACGAGTTTGATCATAAATCTTCTTGGTGTGGATTCTATTTCAATGGCCTCGTAGGAGAATTTATTTTCTTCTAAAAGCCTTGTAAATTTATCCCTTAGCTGGGTCTTGGTGTTTTTGACGTAAGCTGAAGGTATTTCTTCTACACCAATTTCTAATAGGTAATTATGCATCTTTTTCCTTTCTTAAGAGTGGGAAGCCTTGTTCTTCTCTTTTTTCTATATATTTTTCTGCTACTAGGCTTGAAATATCCCTTACTCTTTTGATATAGTGATTTCTTTCTGAAACAGATAGAGCACCCTTGGCATCAAGTGTGTTGAAGGTGTGACTTGATTTTAATACATTGTCATAGGCTGGATATACAAGGCCTGCTTCTATGAGTCTTCCTGCTTCTTTTTCGTAGATATTAAATAAAGTCTCTAGGGTTTCGTTATCTGCATCTTCGAATGAATATTTGGAGTTTTCATATTCTGGTGTCTTGAAGATGTCTCCATAGGTCAAGTTTTCTGACCATTTGATGTCATAGACATTGTCCACATCTTGAAGGTACATGCAGATTCTTTCAAGTCCTATAGTGATCTCCCCACTTTCTAGGGTGCAGTTGATTCCGCCTACTTGTTGGAAATAGGTAAATTGGGTGATTTCCATCCCATCTAGCCACACTTCCCAACCTAGGCCCCAAGCACCGAGGGTTGGAGATTCCCAGTTATCTTCTACAAATCTTATGTCGTGGGCCTTTGGATCTATTCCAATTGCTTCTAGGCAATTTAGGTATAAATCTTGAATATTGGCTGGGGTTGGTTTAAGTAATATTTGCATTTGGTGGTGTTGGTAAAGTCTGTTTGGGTTTTGGCCATACCTACCATCTGCAGGTCTTCTAGAAGGCTCTACATAGCATACCTTCCATGGTTCTGGTCCTAGAGCTCTAAGAAAGGTGTGAGGGTTCATGGTACCTGCACCCTTTTCTATATCGTATGGAATCATTACTGAGCAGCCTTGCTCTTTCCAATACTCCTCTAGTTTTAAAATTAAATCTTCAAAGTACATTTATATTCCTTTCGAGTGTCTTAAGGACCCATTTGACGGATGGAAAATATCCTAAATCTAGGTTCTTAAGAGTGTAGTCTATTATTATTTTGCCGATTTTTTCGTAATTTTCCACTAATTTTATATTTTTTAATTCTTTTGACTCTGTGTAAAGGAGTTTATTAAAGTATTTGTATTCTTCAAGAGTCAAATATACGCTGTCTTTTGCCTTGTTTTTGCAAGTCTCACATATAAGCGAGGACTCTCTCGGTGAAAAATAAAGGCCGTGGCCTCTTATATCTTTACCGCAAATCCCGCAAGTTTTAAAGTTGGGCTTAAAACCTGAAAAGGATGTGTATTTGAGGTAAAAGGCCAAGAATATATTTATAAAATTAGTATCAGCCTCTTCAAAGGCCATAAAGCTATTTAATAGAAGTTTGTAAACTGTTTCTATCTGGATAGCGTCGATTGTCCTTAAAAGCAGGTCGGCTATGGCTGATTTGTATAAGATTATGTCAAAATTTTTGCTTGACTTGGGGAAGGCTTCTACAATTACGCCCTCCCTTAGGCCGTAAAAATCTTTTTTGCTCTTGTAAAGGTCGTAGTGGGCTAGGATGAAGCGATTGGTAAGACCTAGGTTTTTGGAGTTTTTCTTAAGGACTGATTGGCAATTGATTGAAATCCTGCCCAAGTCCTTGGTGAAGAGTTCGATAATTTTAGAGGCCTCCTTGTATTTAAACTCCCTTAGGACGATGCCTTCTATATCCTTTAAATCACTTGTAGCCAAAGCGGTCTACCAACTTTTCTTTCTTTCTCCAGTCCTTTTCAACCTTGACCCAAAGCTGGAGATTGACCTTGCTTGCCAAAAAGCTTTCGATTTCTTTTCTTGCATCCATGCCGATTTGTTTAATCATTTGGCCATTTTTGCCAATTACTATCTGCTTGTGGGAATTTTTCTCAATTATGATTGAAGCCCTGATGTCAATTAGATCCTTATCTTCTCTTTCTTTGAAATCATCAATCCTTACAGCTACCCCGTGTGGGACTTCTTCTGATAGAAGCCTTAGGGCCTTTTCCCTGATTATCTCGCCTACTACAAATCTTTCGGTCTTGTCCGTAATCATTTCCCTGTCGTAGTAGGCTGGGCCTTCCCTTAGGTAGCTTTTGACTAGAGAGATATACTTGTCGATATTTTTATCATCAAGGGCTGAGATCCCTAATATTGCATCGAAAATCTCTTCCTCATCGTAGAGGTCTTCTAGGTCAAAAAGCTCATCTTCTGTAAGTAAGTCAGTCTTATTTATAAGTAAAATTATTGGAACTCTCACATTTTTAAGCTCATCAATTATCATCCTATCAAGACTGCCAATTTCTTTTGAATCATCTACGACAAAGGTCACCAGGTCTGACTCGTTTAGACTTTCCTTAGAAAAGCTAAGTAGCCTTTCCTGGAGGATATTTCTTGGCTTTTGGATGCCTGGAGTGTCTATAAAAATTATCTGAGACTCATCGTCGTTGTATATTATATTTATCTTATCTCTGGTGGTTTGGGGCTTGTTGGAAATGATTGAGATTTTCTCCCTCAAAATCTTTTCCATGAGGGTAGACTTGCCCACATTGGCCCTGCCTACCACCGATACAAAGCCTGATTTCATTCTAAATCCTCCTTGCTGAAGCTATATGGCAAGAGCTCATCTATGGTGTAGGTCTTGTATGAGTTCTCATCCTTTGCAATTATTATCTTTGTGTCCTTATCAGCAAATTCTCTTATAAATTGCCTGCATACCCCGCAAGGATATGTATATTCGCTATCGCCATTTATAATTATAGTATCAATTTCCCTCTCGCCAGCACTGATGGCCCCTGCTAGGGCTGACCTTTCTGCACAAAGGGTTGGCGAATAAGCTGCATTTTCTATATTTATGCCCTCATAGATCTTGCCAGATTTCATCTTGACTGTCGCTGCCACCCTAAAGTGTGAATAGGGGGTGTAGGCCTTTTCTTTGAGAGCTATGGTTCTTTTTATTAAATCTTTTATATCTGTCATGAAAATATCCCAAATATAGCCATGGCCATGGATATACCAAGGATGGCTCCTCTTATTATCTCTTTTGTAGAATGGATGTCTGCCTCATAGCGGCTTTCTGCAACTATTAGGGCCATGCCGCCCAGGATCAACCTTACAAGGGGCTCATCGATTAGAAAAACTCCCATGGTTGCAAGGGCAAAGGCTACTGATGTGTGGCCTGAAACAAAACCGCCCTTCATGGCTGTTCCGTGGCCTTCATAGAAGACTCCCTTCAAAAATACCGTCAAAATAATTACTAATGAAATGGTAATTAGGGCAAGGTGGGAAGGACGTCTAGCAATCCTTAGGATTACTGAATCGTAGAAAGTTAAAAACTTATCAAAAAATATCAGATAGGCAACAAAAATTGCATTGATTGCTGCAACAAAGGTAGCCGCAGCAGATACATCCTTGGCCGCCTTGGCAAGCTTAGAATACTTGCCCCCACTTGCTAGGTCTACTGCATTTTCAAGAGCTGTATTCATTAGCTCTAGGGCAATTACAAATACTACAGCAAAAACTAAAAACATCATCTCAATCCTTGATAGACTGAAAAATAAGGATGCCACCAAGACCAGGATGCTGGCTAGGAAGTGAAATTTCATGTTCTTTTCGTGGTTAATAGCATAGACTAGGCCCTCGTAGGCATAGTCAAAGCCCTTTAAAAACTTTTGCCCGTGGCTTAGTTTTAAAGGCTCATAATCCTCGCCTGCTACTTCTGGCTCATCTTCCCTTAGCTCTTCTAAGATTTCCTTTTTTAAATTTTCTTTGAGTTTGTCGTAATTATTATCCATTATATCTATTTAAAGACTCCTAGATTTTTCATAATCTCTTTTTCCTTGCCACGCATGATGGCCTTTTCATCATCTTCCATATGGTCATAGCCTAGAAGATGGAGGGTCGAATGGCAGATGAGATAAGAAAGCTCACGGTCTAGGCTGTGGCCATATTCTTCTGCCTGGGCCTTTGCTATATCAAGGCAAATTACTATATCTCCAAGGATAAGATCTACATCCTCTTCTCCAGGGAAAATTTCATCATCCATGGGAAAGGATAGGACATCTGTAGGCCTATCAACTCCCCTATAGTCCCTATTTAGGGTATGGATCTCATCCTTATCTACAAGGGTAAGTGAGACTTCAACATCACTTGTAAAATCTTCCACCCTTAGGACTTCTTCAATGGTTTTATAGGCCATAGCCTCGATTTGGTCAAGGTCTAGGTCCTCTTTGCTATTGTTGCTTATTAGAAGATTCATCGTTTTGCCTTCTTTTTTCTTCCCTACGCTCATCTTCCTTTTCGTAGGCATCAATTATCCTTTGTACAAGAGGATGACGGACCACGTCAATTGAAGTGAAGTTCATAAATTCAATGCCTTTAACATCTCTTAAGATGTGGCTTGCTGAAATTAGGCCTGACTTTCTACCCTTGCCCAGGTCTATCTGGGTCCTATCACCAGTGATTATGGCCTTTGACCCATAACCAAGACGGGTTAGAAACATCTTCATCTGCTCGTAGGTTGTATTTTGGGCCTCATCTAGGATAACAAAGGAATTATCAAGGGTCCTACCCCTCATGTAGGCAAGGGGAGCTATCTCTATAATTCCCTTTTCGACAAGGGTTTGGTAGGAATCAAAACCTAGGATTTCAAAAAGAGCATCGTAAAGAGGCCTTAGATAAGGGTCTACCTTATCTTGGAGGTCACCTGGCAAGAAGCCTAGGCTTTCTCCTGCTTCTACTGCCGGACGGGTGAGGATTATCCTATTTATCTCGTTGTTTTTAAAGGCTCTCACAGCCATGGCCACTGCTAGGTAGGTCTTACCTGTACCGGCCGGTCCAATACCAAAGACTATGTCATTTTCTAAAATTTTTGCCACATAGGCCTTTTGGCCCAGAGTCTTTGGCTTGATAGGCTTGCCGGCTGATGTTGTGACTATGACTTCATTTAGAAGGCCCTTTACCACATCCTTATTTTCCCTTTCCAGCATATCTGCATCATATTTTAGCTTTTGAAAATCAAGGTCCCCGCTTCTTTTAATCTCTTCTAAAAGCTGGACAATTAACTTTGAAGCAAGGCTCACATTGGCCTCATCTCCTGAAATTTCTAGATCATTATCCCTAAGCTTTAACTTCACAGAGAACCTGTCTTCTATATATTTTCTGTTACTATCAAAATTACCAAAGAGACTCATCAGTCTCTCTGGTACTTCAATTCCTATATATTCTTTTATATTAACACATCCTTATCTTCTTTTGGAAACTGGCTTTGCTAGGATTTCTGCCATGATGACAGCATCCCTAAGCCTTTTTCTCTTTTTAGATCTTTTTATATCGTCTATTTTTTTGTCAGTCACTTCTTTTCTTTCAGCTTCTTTTAACCTTGCACGAGCCTTAGAATCTCCTTCTTCTTTTGGGGCAGATTTTTTCTTAAGCTCTGCCGCATGTTTGGTGGCAAGATTTGCCTTAAGCTTTCTTTGGGCTTCGATATTTGGTTTTTGGCTAGTTAGATCTGCCGGATTTCCCAAATCATTTAGGAAGTCTACGAAGGAATCCAGTCCCTTTTCTGCAAGAGTCTTATTTTTAGTCTTTTGGCTTTCGGCCTCGATTTCTGCTGCCAATTGGTCAAGAAAATTCAAAAATGAATTTCGCTTAGACATCTAAATCCTCGCTGGAATCTGAAATTGACTGACGCATTTTTGTATCTGCTTTAACATTTTGGAGGTTGTAATAATCCATCACTCCGAGATTACCTTCTTTGAAGGCTTGGGCTATAGCAAGTGGAATTTCACTTTCAGCCTCTACTACCTTGGCCCTATTTTCTTGCTCTAGGGCAATAGCTTGAGCACGACGCTCTTCAGCCTTGGCTTGGGCAATGTTTTTATCAGCCTCTGCCTGGTCTCTTTGTAGCTCTGCACCAACATTTCGTCCTACATCCACATCTGCTATATCAATTGATAGGATTTCAAAGGCTGTACCTGAGTCAAGGCCCTTGTTTAGAACGGTTTGAGAAATATTGTCCGGATTTTCTAGAACAGCTGCGTGGGAATCTGATGAACCTACTGTTGTTACAATACCTTCACCAACTCTGGCAATGATTGTCTCTTCACCAGCACCACCGACAAGCCTTTCGATATTAGCTCTTACAGTAACCTTGGCAATTACCTTTACCTCTATACCATTTTTAGCAACTGCTGCTATAACTGGTGTATTGATAACCTTAGGTGTAACTGACACTTGGACTGCCTCAAAAACATTACGACCTGCTAGGTCAATTGCTGCTGCTTGCTCAAAAGAAAGATCTATATTGGCTCTTTCTGCTGCAATTAGGGCATCAACTACTTGGTTGATATTACCACCAGCTAGGTAGTGGCTTTCTAGGTCATTTGTTGAAATTGGAATACCTGCCTGGTAAGATTTGATCATCGCAGCTACAATCTTTGATGGAGAAAGTCTCCTAAATCTCATAGCCACAAGGCTTGCCATAGATATCTTAAGGCCTGAAAACCTTGCAGTTATCCAAAGTCCAACTGGTACCATAGTAAAAAATACTATAACTAATACAAATATTAGTCCTAAAATTAAATATTCCATTATATCTCCTTTACTCTTATGTGGCCATCTTTGATATCAACAACTGACACCATTTTTCCCTTTTCGATAAATTCTGCCCTGGCCATGGCATCATAAAGTTCTCCATCTATCTCAATCCTGCCTGCTGGCCTAAGGATTGTCTTAGTTATACCCACACTTCCAACAAGATGTGAAAGTTCAACCTTCTTGCCAGTGTATATAGATTTGGGTTTTGTTTCTAGGATTGACTTTTCAAAAAGTTCTGCCTTAAAACCAAGTTTTACAAAGATAGCGACAGTAGCAAGGATTGCAAGGCCTGTAGTAAGGACTACAAATAGGCCCATCCTAGGATCTATAAAAGAATCCATCACCGAATAAATAGTAAGGGCAAGGCCTGCCACTCCAATGAGGCCAAAGCTTGGAATAAAAAGCTCCAAGCTTAAAAGGCTTATTCCAGCTATAAAGGTTATTAAAGTCACATTGTCAGCTATATTGTAAAAGGATGCTGCTATATAAAAATAGGCAAATAAACCTAAAGCAATACCAGCAAAGAGCAATTTCTTTTGGGTAAAAAGCACACAAATCATAGAAATAACTGCCAATATAAAGGCAAAAGCTATGACTAGGTCGTTTCCAAGCATAAATACCTCCTTGTACAAAATTTAAAATGAGAAAGAGCATCTAAAAATCAATCCCAAACCCACTTTAAAATATTATCTTCCTTATAATTATTATCTAGTAAATGGGGCAAAAAATCAACATAAGGACAAGCTAACTAAAGAGAAAAGCACTTTTCAAAATCCTTTTCAAAATCCCCAAGAAAAAAGGAGCCTGCGGCCCCCTTTATTATCTGTGTTTTCTTTTCCTAGTAAAAATCGAATCATTGGAATAATTTAGTATATGTTTCTTATAGACTTTTGAAGCTTGGATATAAGTAATATATAGGCTTAGGGCCAAAATTATTAGAGAAAGACCGCCTTCAATTATTCCAGCACTTCCCTTAATCAACCTTAAAGGCATGAAAAATACGGAAATATACGGGATAAATGATGCGATTTTTACAAATAAATTTACAGGTCTATTCATAAAAATCATGGCCACCATAAAGGTCCCTACAATTGTAATCATAAGCGGACTTGCAACCTTTGAAGCATCTTCTTGCTTGCTGGCAAGAGAGCCCAGCATGGCAGCTATTATCATGTAGGCCAAGAGCGAGAGGATAATAAAGATGAAAATCTCCCCTATTATCATAAGGCTTGTCTTATCCAGGCTAATATCAATTTTTATAAAGTCTAAAAGGCCCTTGGATTTGATTATAAAATAGGAAATTGCTCCAAAAATTATATATAAAATTGAATGGACGATTATGGCTAGGAAGTTACCCAATATTTTGCCAGCAAAATAGTCCTTGGCAGATACTGATGAGAAGATAAACTCAATCATCTTTGATCCTTTTTCTGTAGCTATATCAACGACTAGGACATTTGAATACATGATTAGCATAAAATACATGAACATCAAAAGGATGAAGTAGGAGGCATAGATCATAAGGCTCTTGCCCTTATCAATTTGATTGATTTTTATATCTGCCTTGGTCGAAAAAATCCCGATTTGCTCTTCATTTAAACCAGCATTTTTGATATTAATGGCATTTTGAAGCTCATTTGCAAGAAGAGGCAATTTTGAAAGTGCCTTGCTATCCATGGTTTTAGTCTCAATAATAAGTTTTATCTGGCCATTTTCTTCAGAAATCTCCCCGTAAGACTCAATTTTTTCTGCCTTTAAAGTCTTTTCTGCTTCATCTTTTGAAACTAATTTATATTCATTTTCCATAGACTTTAGGTAAGGCTTTATAGTTTCATCTGCTACTAGGTAATACTTAGTAGTTGAATCTGCCTTGTCTGATTTTGTAAGGAAATAATTAAGACCCATAGGCACTAGCATTACAAGGATTGGTATAAAAACCATGGCCCAAAAGGCAGGCGATTTGATTTGTTTTTTGAAGGAATCAAGGGCAACTATTAACTTTCTATTCATTTTCTTCCACCTTTCTGGCAAAAATTTCATTTAGGCTTGGTGGCTCTTGGCTAAACATCTCAAGGTAGCCGAGTTTTCCTACAAGTTTCTCAAAAATTTCCCTGCCGTTTTCTTCATTTTCTAATCTGATAATCCAGAAATTTCCTTCTCTTTTTAAGTCATAAGCTGGGAAAAGCTCTGATAAATCTGCATCAGCCCTTACTTTCACCAGGTCTTTTTCATAGGAATTTCTAATCTCATCTGGTGATCCATTTAGGACAATTTTTCCATTTTTTAGCATGATTAGCCTATCGCAAAGGTGTTCGACATTTTCCATGTTGTGGGATGAAAAAATTATGGTTGTACCTTCTTCGTTGATTTCCTTGATTATCTCCATCAAAAGATTGGCATTGTAAGGGTCAAGGCCTGAGAATGGTTCGTCTAAGATTAAAAATTCTGGCTTATAGATTAGGCTTGCAAGAAGCTGAACCTTTTGCTGGTTGCCCTTTGAGAGGGACTTTATTTTATCATCCAGACTTCCCTTGATTTCAAAACGATCAAAGTAGCTTTTTAAGGTCTTTTCATCAAGATTTCTCATTTGGTTAAGCCTAGCAAAAAACTTCACCTCTTCCCTGATGGTTTTCTTTGGTGAGAGCGAACGCTCTTCTGGAAGAAAGCCAATTTTTTCTAGGGGCACGTCTGCCATTGGCTCACCTTCATAAAGAATTTCTCCAGCAAAGTGGTCATAGAAATTCATCATGGAACGAAAAAGTGTAGATTTTCCCGCCCCATTTTGGCCGATGACTCCGAAAAGTTCGCCTCTTTTGACTTCAAAGGACACGTCATCAAGAGCCTTAAGGTCCCCAAAATTTTTAGTTAAGTTTTTTATTTCAATCATTTTTCTCTCCTGCAAAACCATTAGTTAATACACCAATCAAGCTTGGTATTAGGACAATTAGGGCTATTATTGGGCTTATATTTTCATAGAGGGCTGAGGAAAATAGGATTATTATTATCACAAATTGACTCATAAGCATCCTCTTATAGGCTAGGTAGCCCTTTTTGTAGTATTTGACCTTATCTCTCTCGTCAGATTCAGCCATGAACTTGCTTTCAAAAAAGAAATCAAAGACCTCAGTCTTTCTTTCTGGCTCAATTTTTTTGACAAGTTTATAATTAAGGAAAGACAAGATGGAATTTATAGCTGTAAAAACTAGCAAAATCCCTAATACAAGCAAGGTATTTTTTACAAAGTCTGGGCTTGTTTTCATCTTGTTATAGATAATTATAACAAGGGATATGAGGGTAAATAAGCCTGCATCTCTCATTGCATTGGCATAGTCTATATACTTTGTTTCAATAAAATCATCTTGCCTTAAGCCCTTTTCAACTTCTTTTTTCCCTTTCAAGTAGAAATAAAAACCAAAGCCCGCAAATATACTACAAAGTCCAATAATCAAAGCTAAGATATGGTCGCTTAGAAAGCTATTAAGACCATTTACAAGACCACCTACATTTAATTTTCTAAAAATAAAACCTGCTCCAAAACCTACAATCAATCCAAATCCAGCCATAGCAAATATGCTAGCTAAGAAGCTTTTTTTATTCTTTTTCATCACTTTCCTCCAGTCTAAAAATCTCATTGATATCCACACCTAGGACCTGGGCAATTGTTAGAGCCACGGTCACTGATGGGTTATAATCTCCTCTTTCTATTAGGCTTATGGTCTGGCGGCTGACTCCGACAAGCCCTCCAAGCTCTGCTTGGTTATAGCCTGCTTTTTTTCTAAAATCCGCCAAATTATTTACTAGGTCCATCGCCCCTCCTTTCCAAATAATTGACAACTATTCTTGTCATTATTATATATCTGACAACTTTACTTGTCAAATTTATTTTTATTTACCTCTCCTCTAAATATATTATTGAAATACGGGTATAATGTTAGATATACCTAAAAAGAGGTGATTACTTTGATCTTTTTAAAGCAAGATGAAAACATGTACAAGCTCCTTGAGGCCTTATTTTATAAGGATGGAACCTGGGTTAGGATTGATGAGCTTGTAGATGATTTAGACCTTAGCAAAAAAACTATTCACAATTATATATGTTCTCTTGAGAAATTATTTAAAAATTATGCCAAATTTGAAATGACTTCAAACCTTGTCAAGGCTGATTTTATCCTTGATATAGGCTTAAAAACTATCAAGAAAATTTTTATCAAAAACTCTCTGATAAGCCAAATTTTGACCATTACTTTTTTGGATGAGATAAAAAATAAAAAGGACTTAGCCACTAGGCTTAATACCAGCGATTCTTCTATTTTTAGAAATATTGGCTACCTTAACGAGGCTATCAAGGAGATTTATAATATAGAGTTTTCCTATGCAGACCTCGATTTTGTGGGCGATGAGTATGATATAGAGAAGTTTTATCTAAATCTTTTCATAAGCACTCAAATAAGTCCACTTGACTGGCCTTTTGAAGGCCTTGTCGATGAGAAAGATGTCACAACTATTGCCGAAAGCATCGGTAAGTCCATATACATGGAGATTATTTTCGGCCAATATTCTTATATCAAGACAGCCCTTGCCATCTCTCTTATCAGATATAGGCGAGGCTTTAAATTCAAGCTTGGCGAGATTGACCAAGATATGCTTAGCTTTGTCAAAAAATGTCTGTCAAATATCGAAGTTGCCAGGGCTACTAGAAGGCTTTTACCTGATGAAAATGGCGATTTGACCATGGTTTTATATCAAATTTTGGCATTTTTTATAAACCATGAATACACCCCATATTTTAAGAGCCTTGATGAGGTTTTTGAACTTGTTCCAATCTATAAGGATTATTATGACTATCTTTATGATAAATCTATAAAGCTCTGTGATAAGTACGGGATTGATAAGAAAAATCTTGAAAATGCCTACAAGGAAATTTTCTCTTACTTTTATGTAAGGCTATTTAACGTAGAGCAGGCGGATTTTTTTGTAGTAAAAAGCCAGCACTTGCTTGATTATATCAGGTTTATTAACATAGATTTCTACAAGGATATCTACGCCATGATGGATGGGCTTTTGAATAAGTATCCTAAGCTTAGGGAAAGATATTCGACAGAAGCAATGGTGTATGCGATTTATTCAACCTGGCCAGGACTTTTGGGTCATATGATTGATAGCATCAAACAAATTAAGGCTATTATTATATCAAATTACGATAGGTATCATTCAAGACTTATACAGGATTTTATAAATTCTACAGCATCTACTATCTTAAGCGTAGATATTTATACCAAGCCAAGACTTGATATAAATTGGCTTAGACAGTCAGAGTATGATGTTATCATAACTGACTTCTTGCTTGAGGCAGACCTAGCTGATAAACTCTTGCTAAACCTTGAAAACTTGCCAAGAGTCCACAGGTCCTTTAAGATTTTAGACCAAATCCTAGGCAAGAAATTTATGGAAATCAAGGCAGAAAACCCAGAATTTTTTGATAATTCAAAGCCACTTTGAAATAACTTTAAGCTATAAAAGCCCCCAACTATTTTTGTCTGGGGCTTTTCTTTTATGAATTTTTTGTGTATAATAGTGGAAATATTGTATAAAAGGAGATGATTAGATGTTCGCTGTAATAGTAAATACCCTGGCAGTTTTTACCTGTGGAATGCTTGGGACCAGTCTTTCAAATAGACTTGCCCACAAGTACCAAGAAGCCATTATGAAATTTTTACCGATTGCCATTCTTGTATTAGGTATCGATTCTGCCCTTAAGGGTGATATTATGATTATGATCATCTCTATAGTGGGCGGTGTCCTTGTAGGTGAATACCTAGATCTTGAGGGAGGCCTTGATAAGTTTGCGGACTTTCTTAAAAATAAGTTTATAAAAAATTCTGAAAGCGACTTTTCCACTGGCTTTATTTCAGGAATTTTGCTTTTTTGTGTTGGCTCTATGGGAATTCTTGGGGCAATTGATGCAGGAGTTAAGGGTGATTATTCAATTCTTCTAACAAAGGCTGTCCTTGACGGGCTATCAGCACTTTTTCTTGCGGCAAGCCTTGGCAGTGGCATAGCTTTTGCAAGCCTTGCAGTCTTTATCTATGAAGGAGCTATTTGTCTTCTTGCTAGCCTTCTTTCACCACTTTTTACAGAATTTGTCCTTGCAAATATTTCAGGTGTTGGCGGCCTTACAATCATTGCCATAGGCCTATCCATGCTTGATATTGTCGACTTTAGGATAGCTAATGCCCTACCAGCTATAGCCATGCCTGTCCTTATTGGGCTTATAATGTCTTTATTTTAAAGGTGATGTTGCAGAATAGTTAAATCTATTCTGCTCATCACTTTTTTTCTCGGATATTTGTATTAAGTAATTTAATTATATAGAGATTTTTAAGGTGGGAATAAATTTTTCCACATTTTCCTTAGAAATAGGCTCACTTAATAAAGCTTATGAAATTAATATTTTTTTCTTAAGCAGCTTTGTATTTTATGATTTCTAAGTTCTTATTTTCTATTTTGGTTGCCAGTTTATTTAAGTTTAGTGCTATTGATA
>NZ_JAMXSM010000015.1:0-39294 GCF_026131665.1 Anaerococcus sp. NML200574
AATCCACTTAATTTCACTCCGAAGAGATCAATTAAGTTTCATCGTTCGACTTGCATGTGTTATGCACGCCGCCAGCGTTAATCCTGAGCCAGGATCAAACTCTCATAAAAAATTTGTATGAAAGTCTTAGATCAAGACTCTATTCATTTACACTTGACTTAATCAAATGCGTGATTTATATTCTTGTATATCAAGAATCATTACTGTAAAGAAATTTAACTAGGTTATAGTTGTTATTCTTTAAAGTTTTTGTTTTGCTATTTTAAATAGCAACAAAAACCATTGATATTTAATTTGTATGAAATGCCTTAGCATTTCTGGTTCATGTCTCAGCATTTATCGTGCTGACTATTATATAGTACCACAGGTTTTTTATCTTGTCAAGACTTTTTTTCATTTTTTTATGATTTTTTTATCTTGGCGACTAGTTCCTGTCGCACCGACATTTAATACTATAACATCTATTTTTCTATTTGTCAAATTTTTTTTGTATTTTTTTATATTTTCTTTGCAAATTGACTTTATAGCTTGCTTATGGTAATATATTTTTAAATATATTAATAAGTTTATATTGCTTATATAAAGAAGAGTAGCTTATATAGGATGATTAAAGAGAGCTTAGTTGTGGTGAAATAAGTAGATTCCTTTTAAGTGAAGATGGTCTTTTTTGTTAGTTGGTGAATTTTTAGCCAGCTAGGGGTATGCCCCTTACAGCAGATGGTATTGTTTGATACCTACTAAGTCTGTTATCGTGAGATAATAGTAAAATAAGGTGGTAACACGAGTCTTCGTCCTTTGGTCGAAGGCTCTTTTTTTATTATAGGAGGATTTATGCCAGTTATTTTATCCGAAGATTTTATTAAAGAAGAGGTTTTGCAAGAAGAAAATATTTTTGCTATCAATCCAATGAGGGCTAGCAGCCAAGATATAAGACCTCTTAAGATTGCTATTGTCAATCTTATGCCTAATAAGGAGGAAACTGAGATTGATTTGCTTAAGCTTATTTCCGCTCATGCCCTTCAAATTGAGGTTGATTTTATTAGGACTACTACATATGAAAATAAACACGCAGACCTTAATAGGCTTAATAAGCTTTACAAGTCTTATGATGATATTAAAGATACCAAGTATGATGGCATGATTATTACTGGTGCCCCTATTGAAAATATTGATTATAAGGATATTAAATATTGGGATGAGCTTACTAAAATTTTTGATTATGCCAGAGAAAATGTCTATTCTACTATTTTTATCTGCTGGGCTTCTCTTGCTGCCCTTAATTACTTTTATGATGTCGATAGCTTTTCTTTTAATGAAAAACTATGTGGAGTTTATCCTTTTATTAAAACCTGCAATTCAAGGCTTCTTGATGGCTTTGATGACTTATACAATGTTCCCCATTCTCGATATAAAGGAGTTGACCCTAAAGATTTGGACGACATTGATGACTTAGATGTCCTTGCTTCTTCTGCAGAAGTTGGGCTCTGTCTTGCTACAAGTTCCGATAATAGGTTTATTTTTTCACTTGGCCACCTTGAATATAATAAAGATACACTTAATAATGAATACCTAAGGGATCTAGAAAGAGGTCTTAATCCTAATAGACCGGTCAATTATTATTTTGAAGGTACTAATAAGATTAATATGAGTTGGAAATCAGCAGCTTCCTTATTTTTCTCAAATTGGATTAACTATGCTGTTTATCAAAATACACCTTATAGACTTGAGAGTATTGAAGAAAAATCTGTTTCGAAATTTGGTGGATCTTCCCTATCTGATGCCGGTCAGTTTGAAAGAGTTAAGGATATTATCAATAGAAAGGATGATAGGAATGTCATCGTTGTGTCTGCGCCAGGAAAGCGAGACCCTTATGATATTAAGGTTACTGATCTTTTGGTAAAAATTTCTGATTCTAATGAACAAATTAGGGCTCTTGAGGAAAAAATTAAAGAACTCAATAAGGAAATATATATAAAAAGAGAAGAAAAGTACAAAATTAACGATAAGATTAAGGATCGTTTCTATGAAATAATTGATGATTTGAATTTAGACGATTTCCTTAAAAATGAAATTGACCAAAGCCTTGCAGAAGTTGCCTTTTCCTTAAATCGTGATTTCAACCTATCTAGGGGTGAATACTTAAATGCCAAAATCCTCGCAAATTTTTTAGGCTATGACTTTTTCGATGCGAAGGATTTAATTTTCTTTGATGGTGAGGATATTGATATCGAAAGGACCTTTAAGACTATAAGATCCAGAATCAAAGATGGGATGAAGGTCGTTGTTCCTGGTTTTTATGGAAGTAAGGATGGTCAGATTAAAACTTTTAAGAGGGGTGGATCAGATTATACCGGGTCAATTCTTGCCGCTGCCCTTGATTCTTCTGTTTATGAAAACTGGACTGACGTATCTGGTATAATGACAGCTGACCCTAAAAGAGATAAGAATGCCCAAAAAATCGAAAAACTAGATTATAAGGGCTTGCAAAAAATTATTAAGTCCGGTGCTGGAGTCTATCAAGAAGACGCCATTAGGCCTGTTATGAATAAAAATATTACTATTAAAATCCTAAATACCAATAATCCTGACGACTCAGGCACTACTATTAAAGATTAAAAATAAGCTGGAGCTTGCAAATTTTCTCAAGCTCCAGCTTTTATTTTATAATTTATAGTGGTTTTTTAAAATAGATAGATTTTCTTTTATCTCATCCGTTAGGTCATCGTAGGTTAAAAGCTCTTCGATATCTTCCTTAGCCTTGGATAAATTTCCCAAGACAAGGTTGATTTGGATCTTATTATAGGTCATCCTTGGGTCTTGCGGATATTTTTCAAGTCCCTGATTTATGATCTTTATCGCTTCCATTTCTTCTTTATTTAAATATAGGCTTATGGCATAATCATTGTAAAGTTCCCTAAAATCTGCATTTAATTCTAGAGAATTTTCAAAGGCAATTATTGAGTTTTCATATAGGCCCATATTTTGGTAGGCCACACCTAGATAATAATAAGCGTCGGCTCTTTTTACCTTATTTAAGAGCTTGGATAAAATATCAACAGCCTTACTATAATCTGACTTGCCTATAAAATAGAGGCTTTCCTCTATTTCTGCATTGTCGTCAACTGCTTCTATCTTATTTCTAATTTCTTCCTTGGCTAATTCATCCTCGGTTTTCCTGAGAGCATTTTTGTAATATGACCTTGCCTTGATATATTCGCCAAGATTTGCGTAAATATTGCCTAGCTCATAAAAACCTATGGCAAAGTCTTCGTCTTTTCCAATTGCCTTTTGCAAAATCCTTAGAGCCTCTCTTACAAAATCATCATTATATTCGCTATCCTCTTCGTAGGCCTTTGGCCACAAGAGTTTAGCATAGAGATAGGCTGCAAAATTATTTTCTCTTTTCAATAGATAAAAACCTCTTGCTAGAAGTAGGGCCTTGTTAGGATTTGCTTCTTTTACGATCTTATCAGTGGAATAGGCTCCTAAGTCTTTTATATAATTATTTAAGGCCTTTACATAGGCATCTTTATAGACAAAATCAAAGTCAATTGCTAGATTTATAATCATAGTTTCAAAGACTAGATCTAAATTTATATTATTGGCAAAGTCCCCGCTTTTGATCCCCTCTTTCATATCTTCTATATAAATTGGGAGGGATAAGCCAGATAAATCCTCATGCTTAGCGACTTCTTTTAGTTCTATATAGGCTAAATTGTCGTGAAATTTATAAAAATATGCATCTAACTTAGTCATCAAAACCTCTCATGAATTTCCTTTGTCTGTATGGATGTTCGTTTAAATATTTAAACAGATGGCCCCTAAATAGCATAAAGAAGCTGTGAACTAGGGAAATAATCAGGCAGGCAAAGATTTTGTTTGTGCTCATAGCTTGACCAAGACCTAAATATATTGATAATATAAATTCCAATCCTATGAATAGCAAGCTAAAGATGCCGTAGTTTAGGATATTGTTTTTAACAAAAACAATAGATTCACGAATTGCATCTATGCCATACCTATTATTTAGATAAATCTCCTCATAAAGAGCTGATGTGAGGATTTGAATTATAATCCTGACTATAATATTTACCCTCACAGGGAAATTCACTAATAAAAGGCTTGCTACAACATCTAAGATATACATCCAAAACATGGTTTCTATAAGGGGCATGAAGTAATTACCCATGGAGTTTTCTAGAGACTTTTTGCCTGTATTGCCGTATTTTACAACAGATATCAAGCTTTGTAGGATAAAGGATGTAATGATTACCCCTATGAAATAGTGGATTATTCCGCCGATTGTACTTCCAACAGGCCCAAAGCCAAATTCATTATTGTCAAAAATTGTTGATATCATTACAAATATTAAGACAAAATATGATTTGCCTAGCTTTTTGATGGTCTCTCTAAAGGCGATTTTAGTGGTGTGGAAGAAGTCTTTAATTCTTTCCATCTTACATCTTCTCCACAGTCTTTATGCCTAAGATTGCTAGACCTGATTTAATTACTATTGATGTAGCGTAGGTTAGAGCTAGTCTTTCTTCTTTTAATTTTTCATCATCAACCATTATCTTAGATGAATTGTAGAACTTGTTAAAGCTACTTGCTATGTCTGTTAGGTGTCTGGTGATTAGGGATGGTTCGTATTTTTCCTTAGCTTTTATCACAACATCTTCAAATCCAGCAAGTTTTTTAGCAAGGCTAAATTCATCATCGCTGGTGATTTTTTCTATATCAAGCTTTCCTACTTCACTTAGGCCTGCCTTTCTAAGGACAGATTTGGCCCTAGCATAGGTGTATTGTACATAAGGTCCTGTTTCGCCATCAAAGTTTAAGACCTCATCCCAATCAAAGACATAGTCCTTTATCCTGTTATTATATAGCTCTTGGAATTTAACAGCTCCGATTCCGACTACCCTTGCAGTTTCTTCTACATCATCTACTGTGTCTTCCCTATCCTTTATGATTTCTTTGGTCTTATCTATTGCCTTATTTAAAACATCTTCTAAGAATACCACCTGGCCCTTTCTGGTTGAAAGAGTTTGGTCTTTTAGGCTTACCATACCAAATGGGATGTGCTTGCAGTCTTTGGCAAAATCATAGCCCATTAGTTCTAAAATCTTGAATAATTGTTGGAAGTGTAGATTTTGCTGGGTAGCTACTACATATAAGTTCTCGTCAAAGTTATACTCTTTTTTCCTATTTATAGCTGTGGCTATATCACGAGTAACATAAGCAGATGAGCCATTTGACTTGATTATTATTGATGGTGGGAGGTCAAATTGAGATAGGTCTATAATTTGTGCCCCATCTGATTCTACCAGGAGATTTTTCTCCTTTAATTCCTCGATTACCTCTGGGATAAATTCTGAATGGTAGGACTCACCGTTGTAATTATCAAAGTCAATATCTAGAAGCTTATAAACCCTATCAAATTCTTTGAAGGAAATTTCCTTAAACCATGACCAAAGTCTGGTCGCTTCCTCGTCGCCTTCTTCAAGTTTTTTAAATTCCTTGCGAGCTACATCCATCATCTCTTCATTTTCGCTTGCTTCTGTATTATAGCGAACATATAGGTTTAAAAGCTCTTGGATTGGGTGGGCATTTAATTTATCATCATCACCCCAAAGCTTGTAGGCTGCAATCATGGTTCCAAATTGGGTACCATAGTCGCCAATATAGTTTGTAGCAATTGTATTATAGCCTAAAAATTCGTGGATATTTCTAAGAGCATCGCCTATTACAGTTGATCTGATGTGGCCAATGTGGAAGGGTTTAGCTATATTTACTGAAGAAAAATCTATAACTACAGTCTTGCCTTTACCCATGTCAGATTTACCGAAGTCCTCCTTTTTATCTAGAATTGTATTTACGACTTCATTTTGGAATTTTTCCCTATTTAGGAAAAAATTTATATAAGGTCCTATGTTTTTTATCTCAGAAAATTCTTCTATTTCAAGCGAATCTACTAGTTCACCTGCTATTTGGGCTGGATTTTTCCTTAAGGTCTTTGCTAGTTGGAAGCACGGAAAGGAATAATCTCCCATATTTTCTTGGGGTGGAATTTCGATAAGGTTCTTGATTTCTTCAGAGCTTAAACCAATATCTCCTCCCTCTAATTTTTTTGCAATAATTTCTTTAAAATCTTTCATTTATCCTCCTAGGAAAACTTGACTATGGTTACTCCATAACCGCCTTCTTTGTCATCTCCGAACCTGTAAGAAGCAACTCTCTTGTCAGTTTTTAAAATCTCGCTCACTCCCTTGATAAGGGCACCTGTTCCCTTGCCGTGGATTATCTTAGCTTGGGATAGGCCTGCAAGCATAGCATCGTCAAGGTACTTATCTACATTTCTCATGGCCTCGTCATATCTTTGACCCCTTAGGTCAAGGGTAGCTGATATGTGCATGGCTTTTTTAACACTATACACTTTTTCGATGTTTTTCTCAGTTTGCTTATCCTTCTTAATTTTTCTAACGTTTTTGATGTTAGAGTCCATCTTTAGAATTCCCATCTGAAGCTTGATATTGCCCTTGCTATCCGGTGCCTCGATTACCTGTGCTTCTTGGCCAAGACCTTCGACTATTACCATATCACCCACCTTAAGCTCATCTGGTATATCCTTAGATTTCTTAAGTCTTAAGCCCTCTTCCTCATTTGCTATATAAGAATCCTTGTATTTATTTCTAATCTTATTTAGGGACCTGTCTATATCGGATGTATTGGCATTTTTGCTTCTCTTGGCTTCTTTGAGCATGGCCTGGCTTTCTTTATTGGCCTTATCTAAAATCTTATTGGCCGCATCTTCTGCCTTTTTGATGATTTCTTCTTTTTGCTTATCAAGCTCTTTGGACTTATTTCTAAGCTTATCTTTTATAGATTGGATTTCTCTCCTATAATTTTCTATCTGCCTATTTTTAGCCTCTATCTCTGCCTTGTCATCTTCGATTTCTTCTAGGATTTTATTTATGTTTTGAGTATCTTCCCCAATTAAAGATTTGGCCTTAGTTAGGATTTTTTCTGAAAGACCAAGGCGTTTTGAAATCTCAAAGGCATTTGATTTTCCAGGTGTACCTATCTCTAGTTTGTAGGTTGGAGATAGGGTTTCTACATCAAATTCTACAGAAGCATTCATTACCCTATCATTTTCCATGGCATAGTATTTAAGCTCGCTATAGTGGGTTGTAGCAAAGGTCATGACCTCGTTTTCTGTTAGGCTGGAAAGGATTGAAATGGCAAGGGCAGCCCCTTCTATAGGATCTGTTCCTGAACCAATCTCATCTAATAAAACCAAGGAATTGGAAGTCACCTTATTTAATATATCTACAATATTGGTAAGGGATGCTGAAAATGTTGATAGACTCATCTCTATTGACTGTTTATCTCCTATATCTAGAAAAATATCGTCAAAGACATTTACCATAGACCCTTCCTCGGCAGGTATAAAGAGGCCAGTTTGAGCCATAAGGCTTATAAGGCCGACGGTTTTTAAACTTACTGTTTTTCCACCTGTGTTTGGTCCTGTTATTATAAGAGTTGTGTAGTCCCCTCCAATTGCCACATCTATTGGAACAACACGCCCTGGAAGAAGTGGATGACGAGCCTGTTTGATATTTATAATCTTCTGGTCATTTAATCTTGGTATAGAATAATCATTTTCTAGACCGAACTTAGCCTTGGCTTGTAAAAAGTCAATCCTTCCTATGAGCTTTTGATTTTCTAGGATTTCTTGATCAAATTTTTCTGTAAATCTTGATAGCCTATCAAGGATTCTCCTAATTTCAGCCTCTTCCTTAAGCTCTAGATCCTTGTATTGGTTGTTAAGCTCGACAATGGCAGCAGGCTCTATGAAAAGAGTGTTGCCCGAAGCTGACTTATCGTGGACAATGCCATTTATTACAGCTCTCTTATTAGTCTTAATCGGAACTACATACCTACCATCCCTTACAGATACCACCTTATCTTGAAGGGCATCTTCATATCGAGGAGATGTCACATAGGAATTGAGTTTGTTCTTGATTTCAGATTCTTTCCTAGCCTTGGACCTTCTGATATTTAATAGTTCTCTTGAGGCATTGTCTGCAATTTCTTCTTCATTAATAATAGACCTATCTATCTCATCCTTTAGAAATTCATTAGTTGATATCCTATCAAAGATATCTAAAAGATAGGTATCTTCGATATTTTTTCCATAATCTTTGAGGTATTCACTAACTCTTAAAAGACTTAATACCTTAAGCAAATCAGCCGGCTCAAGGATACCATTTCGTCTTACATAGCCAATAATTTCTGTAAAATCATAAAGGCCAAAAATATCTATATTTCCATTTCTTGAAATAATCTTGGCCATGGCGGCAGTTTTTTCTAGTTCATCTTTCAAATAGTCTATATCTGTAGATGGATTTAAATTTAATATTTTATCTTTTGTAATAGAAGAACGAGCCATTTTTGCAAGTCTTTCTAAAATTTTTGGGTATTCTAATACTTCTAAACTTTTTTTCTGCACTAAATAACTCCTCTTTCGTAATTTAACTTATCTGTCTTAATTTTATTCTGGTAGGCTAAGAGGTCCTCATCTGAAAAAACTGACACAAGCATTGATAAGTTAGTATCTAATAAAGATTCATCAAAGCTAGCTAGCCTGTAAGGATAGATTTTTGTAAGGCCATCACGCCTTATAGTTAGCATCCTATCATTATTAGCAGATTTCATCTCTCCTTTACTAAACTTACAGCTTTCACAACCCCTTAGGCCGCATTTTTTGATTGTAGAAAATGGACAATGGACCATATTCATCAGCTCAATCCTGCCAAAGACCAAGGCCTCAATGTCATAGGCTTTGGCATTTTTATTTATAATTTCTAGTTGATTTTCTACAGATGATTCAATTTTTTCTGCAAAGCCTGAGTAAAAATCAAAGGCGTAAGAATTAAGGACATTTAAATATCTGCCTATCCTTATCTTAATATCTTCTTTCTTAAATCTTTCTATAAAGTCAAAATCCCTATAGGAATTAAAGATTACTCCTCTTATAAAATTTCCCTTTATATAGGAAATAAGATCATCTATCTCATAATCCCAGTGAGAATCCAAATCTAAATAAAGAGAAAAATCCTTATATTTTGAGTCGTATTCTTTAATATAAAGATTGTCAAATCCCTTTATAAAATCTGGGCTTATGTCATTTGTCATTAATTCTAGATTTATTTCTGGTTTTTGATTTGAAAGATTTTTAAGAGATGGCTTTTTAATTTCTATCTTTTCTCTCTTATAGGCTCCCCCAATCTTATGACTTAGAGCTCTTATGGCATCTCTTCTAAGCTTATTGATGGTCTTTTTCCTGATGAAGATATTATCGTCTATTTCAATATTTATAGTATTTGCCTTAAAGATCTCATCCTTAAACCTATCAAGGTTTTCTCGTATTGAAGACTCATCTATGGCTATTTTTTGGCTAGGCTCGATAAACTCTTCTGAAAAGACCTCTACCTGGTAATCTTTATAGACTAATTTTAGACTAGCTTTTTCATTTAAGCTTGCCTTAAAATATAGGTCAAGGCCCAGATTTTTATATCTTTCAAGGCCCTTTGCCAAGTCATCCTTGATGGACTCAGCATTTAACATGAGGATATCTGATCCTACTTTGGCATCCCTATACTTATCAAGGATGAATCTTCCGCCCTTTTTTATCTCTTCTGTGATTGTAAGAGGAAGCTTCTTTCCTCTTTCAGTTTGTACTTCTAGATTATCGCCCTTATGAAGGTCAGATTTTGCTAGGAAGGATTTTTTATTTTGGTAAATCTCAACCCTTCCCACAGACCTGTGTTTATTATCAGCTTCTCTTAAGATATAATCAGATTTTTGCCCAAAGATAAAGCCCTTGGTATAGCCCCTATTGGAAATATCCCTTAGCTTTTCTCTATTATAGGATGCTTTTTCAATTTTTTCCTTATAGGCCCTCACACTTGTGTAGACATATTCAGGCGACTTCATCCTGCCTTCAATTTTTAGGCAGTCTATGGATAAGTCCAAAAGTTCGTCAATATTATCAAGGACATTTAAGTCTTTCATATTTAAGAAATAATCATTTGCCAAGACCTTGCCATCAGAAATTAGGTCGTATTTTAACCTACATGGTCCTGCACACCTGCCCCTGTTGGCTGATCTTTCTCCAAAATATGAGCTCATCAGACATTCCCCAGAGTAGGATACGCAAAGGGACCCATGGACAAAAACTTCCTTTTCACAAGGAAGTTTGGCTATTTTTCTAATTTCTTCTATAGGAGTCTCACGGGCTATGACAATTCTCTTAAAACCCATATCCATGAGGGCCTTGGCCCCGTGATAGTCTCTGACAGCCATCTGAGTTGAGGCGTGTAGGTCAAGTCCTGGGACTTGGTCTTTGATGATAGAATAAAAACCAATATCTTGGATCAAAAGCCCGTCTACCCCATATTCATATAATTTTTGGGCATAGTAAAGAGCCTTATCCATCTCAGAATCCTTGATAAGGGTATTCATGGTTACAAAGACCTTTTTATCAAATAAATGTATATAATCAATTATTTCTTCTATATTATCCAGGTTAAAGTTTTCGGCATAGGCTCTTGCCCCAAAGTCATCAAGGGCCAGATAGAAACTATCTGCCCCTGCTGCAAGGCCTGCATAAAGCATATCTATATTACCAACTGGTGCTAAGATTTCTGCTTTTTTCATCAAAGTTTTCCCTTCAATAGTTCATTTTCCTTTGTCAAGTCCATGACTTGTTTCTGCAAAGTCTTCATCTTATCCCTAAGCTTTTTAGAATCTGTCTCTTCCTTGCTAAGCTCTAGGATTTTCTTATCCTTATCTTGCAAAAGTGCTTTAAGTTCTGTATTTTCTGCAGCTGCCTGGTCATACTTTTCCTTATAAGATCCATATTCATTCTTAAAATTGTCATGGTCTTCTTTTAAGGATGGGTATTCATTTATGGCTTCCTTGTTTTCTTCGTAGAATTTTTTGAAAGATTCTTTATCTTTCATATATTCATCCGCAATGTTTAGGCAGGCTAGGACTAGCTGCCTATCAAAAGTGAGCTTATTAGACTTGACGTCCTGAATTTTTTTGTCCACATAAGCTGCTATATTTTCAATATTTTCTTTTGATTCTTTAGTAACAAGCGGATATTTTACTCCATCGATTTTAACTTCAAGTCTTATTTCGCTCACACTTATCTCCTATGCTCTTAATACTATATCTTTATCAGCAAGGTCTTTTAAGATATTTTCTTCTACATCTTTGATATCTTTTTCTTGTAGGGTTCTTTCATTTGACCTGTACCAAACCCTGTAAGATACTGATTTTTTATCATCATCCACACCCTTGCCTGTGTAGATATCAAATAGTTCGATTTTTGAAATCAAACCCCTGCCGTGATCATTCATTGTATCTTCTATTAGCTTGCTTTCAAGGTTTTTGTCTGTTACAAATGAATAGTCTCTTTCAATGGCTGGGAATTTTGCAATTGGCTTGTATTTTTTATTTACAACTCTAGAGTCTTTGATAAGGTCTAGGTTTATCTCTAAAACAATAGCTCCCTTGCTTATATTATACTCATCTCTTACTTCATAAGAAATCTCACCCATGATACCTATTTTTTTGCCATCAAATAATATATCCGCGCACCTACCTTGGTGGAAGGCGTAGGTATCTTCATTAGCCACATATTCAAATCCAGTAAAGCCTGTATTTCTCATTGCTTCTGTGAAGAAATCTTTCATATCATAGAAAGAATAATCCCCATATAGGCCCATTGTTAGGGTTAGGTTTTCTTTTGGAAGTTTATCACTTGTTTTCTCAAAAGTCCTATCAAGTTCGAAAAACCTCATGTCTTTTTGGCCGTACTTGATATTTTTAGCAATAACATCAAGCATATTGGCAATTTGAGTTGTCCTCATTACAGAGAAATCTTCACCAAGTGGATTTATTAGGCTGATATAGTCTCTAAGCTTTGAATCCTTTTCGATGCCTAGTCTGTCGTATTCTCTTGGCGAGATGAAAGAATAGGTTGCAAGTTCTGAGAATTTTTGGCCGACAAGTTTGTGTTTTAAATCATCCTTTAGAAGTCTTAGAGAAGATCTCTCGCCCTTTTTAAGAGAAGAAACTAGTGGCTTAGACTCAATCTTGCCCATGCCGTAAAGTCTTACAACTTCTTCGATTAGGTCTGCTTCTATTGTTATATCATTTCTAAAGTATGGAGCTTTGACCTCAAGAGTATCTTCGTCAATATCTTTAACTTCAAATTCCAAAAGCTCTAAGTTTCTGATTGCTTCTTCCTTAGTAAAGTCAACACCTGTTAGCATATTAAGTCTTGATATTCTAAGCTTAACGACAGGATTACCTGTTTCTTTCTCACCTTCATCATATGAAGATCCTACAATCTCACCGATTCCTAAATCTTCTATGAGTTTCATAACTCTTTTAGAAGCTATATCTGCCATTTCAATGGCAACACCCTTTTCAAATCTTGAGCTTGCTTCACTTCTTAGGTTTAATTTCTTAGAAGTATCTCTAATATTGTCTGCATCAAAGCTTGCTGCTTCTAGGAGGATATTTGTAGTTTCATCTGTTATTTCAGAATCAAAACCTCCCATTATACCTGCTATGCCAATTGCTTCTTTGCCATCAGCTATGACTAACATTGAAGGGTCAAGTTTTCTTTCTGTATCGTCAAGAGTCTTGATTATTTCGCCTTCTTTTGCATCTCTAACTATAATTTTCTTATCAGCTAGCTTATCAAGGTCATAGGCATGGAGTGGTTGACCTGTTTCAAGCATGACGAAGTTTGTTATGTCTACTATATTGTTTATAGGTCTAACTCCTGCAAGCATTAGACAATTTTGTAGCCATTGAGGAGATTTTCCTATCTTTACATTTTTTACAACCCTGGCTGTATATCTTAGGCAAGAATCACTTTCTATGCTAATTCCATTTGCATAAGCTTTGACATCCTCGCCATTGTCTTTATATTCTAGGCTTGGATAGGTGATTTTTTCGCCAAAGCTTGCCGCTGTTTCTCTTGCCATACCCATGATTGATAGGCAGTCAGACCTATTTGGTGTGATTTCATATTCTATTACAGGAGTATTTGAATATAAAACTTCTGCTGCTGGTGTTCCTGGTTTAAATTCGCCAGCTAAAACAATTACACCTTCTCTTAATTCTTTAGGAATTACAGAATCATCATAGCCAAGCTCAGAATAGGCTGTAAGCATACCTTCGCTTACAATCCCAAAAAAGTCGTGATCTTCGATAAGAACTCCATTGTCCATCTTTGTACCAGATGTGATTACTGGAAGGTAGTCACCTACTTTTGTATTTTTTGCATTGGTTATAATTGTGATTGGTTCGTTTTTCCCAACATCTATGGTCAAAACCCTAAGTCTATCAGCATCTGGATGGTCTTTTTGGTCAATAACATGGCCTACCACAATGCCTTCAAGGCCAGATGTGTGGATTGTAACTTCTTCTACGTGAGAACCAGTTTCAGAAAGCCTGTCTGTGACCCTCTTTAAATCTTTATCTATATCTATATATTCTTTTTGCCAAATTAAAGGTACTAACATACTTCCTCCTAAAACTGTTCTATAAATCTCTTGTCATTATCGTAAAGTAGTCTGATGTCATCTAGGCCATATTTGACCATGGCAATCCTGTCTACTCCAAGACCGAAGGCGAAACCTGTGTATTTTTCGCTATCAATCCCACAAGCCTCTAGGACATTTGGGTGAACCATGCCCCCACCTAATAATTCCATTGACCAACCAGTATTACCACAAGCAGGACATCCCTTACCCATACAAGCTGGACAAGTTACATCTACCTCAAGTGATGGTTCTGTGAATGGGAAGTGGTGAGGTCTATATCTTAGCTTCATCTCATCGCCAAACATTTCGTGAATAAAGGTCTCAAGAGTTGCCTTTAAGTTTGCCATTGAGACATTTTCATCTACAACTAGGCACTCTAATTGGTGGAACATTGGTGAATGTGTTGCATCAACTTCATCATTTCTGAAAACTCTGCCTGCTGATACCATCTTGATTGGTAATTTTCCTTCATTCATGACCCTAATTTGCATACTAGAAGTATGAGGGCGAAGTAAAACTTCATCATCTATATAAAAGGTATCAGATGTAGATCTTGCTGGGTGGTTTTTAGGACTATTTAGGTCATCAAATACAAATTTCACTGTATCAACTTCAGGTCCTCCTACCACATCAAAGCCCATGTTTTGAAAAATTGTTTCAAGCTCTTCCATGGTTTGGTTTATAACTGCTAGATGGCCTGACTCATATTTATCAAAATGAGCTGTTACATCTATTTTTTCTTCTTTGATTTTTTCTTTTAATAGTTCATTTTTAATCTTTTCATTAGCCTCTGCCAAAAGATTTTCTATTTCCTTGCTGGCTTGGTTAATTAATTTACCTGCTTGAGGTTTTTCCTCATTTGGTAATTTTGCTATAGATTTTTTAAGATCTGTTATTGTTCCTTTTTTACCAAGGTATTTTACCCTTAGACTTTCAAGAGTTTCTAGATTATCTGCATTTTCTACTTCGACCTTAGCATTTTCTAGAACTTGTTTTAAATTTGCTTCCATTTTTCCTCCAAATAAAAAAAATCCGCCCTACAAAGGACAGATATATACTGCGGTACCACCTTAATTGATTTTTATAAAAAATCCACTCTTAACTTTAACGATAAGTCTACGTCGCAACTACTATTATTTCATCTTGATGTTCATCGGTGAATACCCTAATCGTGACTTAAAAGGCTCTCAACATCCCTTTTTTGCTGTATAAGAATAATTAAAGTCTTTCCGAATCATTACATTAGTCTATTCATTATTATACTAGCAGCAATAGCTGCATTCAAAGATTCTATATCTCCTTCCATTGGGATTTTTACAAAAGTGTCTGTTAGACTTCTTACTTCCTTCCCTAAGCCATTTGCTTCATTGCCTATGGCAAGGATTATATTAGAATCACTTTTATATTCTCTTATATCTAGGCCTGACATATCTGCTGCCAAGAATTTATAGCTATCCTTAAAGTTTGCTATTTCATCATAAGTAAGTTTCACTATATTTAGCCTAAAGACTGATCCCATGGATGCCCTGAGGGCTTTTTCATTGTAGATATCAACACAATCAGGACTTAGGATTATATCGTTAAAGCCAAAGGCTTCTGCAGATCTTATCATGGTGCCGATATTGCCTGGATCGTTGATAGAGTCTAAAAGTAGAACCTTTTTACTTGATATCTTTTTTGGCACAGGCTTTCTTATGACTGCCCCTATGCCATCAGAAGATTTAAGCATGGTTAATTTATTAAAAAGTGCCTTATCAAAAACAAGACTTTTTAGATTTGTCTCATAAGATACATCACTTCTTAAAAAAATAAAATCTATATTAGCAGATGAGCTTATTGCCTCATCTACTAATTTCCTAGATTCTATTATAAATAAATTTTCTTTTTCTCGATATTTTTTATTCTTAAGCCTGTTTATAAGCTTGTAGTTTTGATTTGATACCGACTTTATTATCATTAAGCTTCTTTGTTAGCTAACTCTACTAATTTTGTAAATTCTTCTGGAGCATTTACTGCCATTTCAGCAAGCATCTTTCTGTTGATGTTGATGTTTGCTTTTTTAAGATTGCCCATAAGTTTTGAATAGCTTGTGCCATTGATTCTTGCTGCTGCGTTGATTCTTGCGATCCATAGTTTTCTGAAATCTCTTTTTCTGTGTTTTCTACCAATGTATGCATATGATAGAGATTTCATTACAGCTTGGTTAGCTGTCTTGAATAGAAGGCTTTTGGAACCGTAATAACCCTTTGCTTGTTTTAATACTTTTTTATGTCTTTTCTTTGCATTTACTGCTCTTTTAACTCTTGCCATCTATATCCTCCTATGCACCGATTAATCTTTTTACATTCTTAGCTTCTGAAGCTGAAACTAGTGTACCTTTTCTTAGTCTTCTTTTTCTATTTGGTGATTTCTTAGCTGTTAAGTGGCCTTTGTAAGCCTTTCTTCTCATAACTTTGCCAGAGCCTGTTACTTTAAATCTTTTAGCAGCTGCCCTTTTTGTTTTCATTTTATTTGCCATTATTTTCTCCTTTTTCATCATTTGGTTCTAGAAACATAACAAGTGATCTGCCTTCCATTTTAGGCTTTTTGTCAATCTTGCCGCAACCATCTAGCATACCATTGAACTTCTCCATTAAGTCATAGCCAGGTTCTTTCCTGCCTAATTCCCTACCACGGAATCTAATAGAAACTTTTACTTTATCCCCGTTGTTTAAGAATTTTTTTGTCTGATTTGCCTTAGTTTGCAAGTCGTTATCCTCGATATTTAAAGAGAATCTTGTCTCTTTAAGTTGAGCATTTTTTTGTTTTTTTCTATTCTCTTTATCTTTTTTCTCTTGATCATATTTAAACTTACCATAGTCCATTATCCTTGTTACAGGTGGTTTTGCGTTTGGACTCATTAGTACTAGGTCAAGTCTCTTTTCATCTGCCATATCTTGGGCATCTCTAAGAGAAACTATTCCTATTTGGTTTCCTTGATCATCGATTAGTCTTACTTGACTAGCTCTAATTTCATCATTGATTCTTAAATCTTTTATAGTTATACCTCCAATGTATTGTATAAAAAAAGCGGGCACAAAGTACCCGCATAAATTCTAATAATAAATCTATTAACCTACAAACAAAGTCGGTAGGTGAGTTTGGGTACTTCTTTCTTGTTTACGTATAAATAATACTACTTTATTATTCCTTTGTCAAATTTATTTGATTCTAATATAGAATAAGGCAAAGGCCTTTTCTCCTGAGTAGACTCTTAATACAGATCCAAAGGTATTTTTATGATAAGCTTTAGCACTCTTTATCAAATCACTTGCCTTATCTTCAATCTTTTCAAGAAGACTTTTATCTCCTCCAAAACCTAGGCCCAGGTAATATTCCTTTACTCCCTCAAGGTCTGACCTTACTTTTTTGATGACTTGGTCAATTGCCTTATCTTCCTTTACTCTTAATTTTACTAGGTCAACTTTTCCTTCACTTGCTACCTTTAGCATTGGCTTGATATTTAAAAATTTAACTGCCTTGCCAAGTGGAGCTGATATCCTTCCGCCCTTTACTAAATTTTCTAAAGTATCAACCCAAATATAGGCTGCCTTTTCATCTCTAATCTGATCTAGTCTAGTACAAATTTCTTCAAATGATAGGCCTTCATTTATAAGGTCATCTGCATAATTTACTAACAGTGACTCCATTAGGGAAGCGCTCCTAGAATCTAAAAGATACATATCATCATCTAGGACGTGATTAAAGACATTATGTGTGGTAGAAAGCTTAGATGATACTGAAATTATTATTATCTTTTTATAACCTTTTGCTCTTATTCCTTCTATAATATGGGCACAATCACCTGGTGATGGAGCACTTGATTTAGCGAGATTATCTGGATTATTTTTATTAAACTCGACTACCTCATCGCTTGTTATTTCTATCCCATCTTTTAGATAAGAACCATCTATATTCACATAAAGAGGCAAGATGAAAATATGGTCTTTATTTTTATATTTATCTATTAAGTCAGATGTTGAATCTGTTAGTATTGCAATTTTTTCCACTTTTGTCCCCATTTAATCATTTATATTTTTCATCTCAGCTTTGATTAGGTCAAGTGAATTATAGATATTTTCCATATCTTCTTTACTTAACTTTTCTTCAAGTCTATCCATAACTTCGCTTATGCTTGAGAAGGCTATCTTCTTGTATGTTTTAAACCTATCAGTTAGCCTTAGGATAAATTCCCTTCCATCTTCTTTAGATTGTACTTTTTCTACATACCCCTTTGATACGAGAGTATTTATTTTGTAAGAGATATTTGGTTGGGAAATTCCTAAAATTTTTACTAGCTCATTTACAGTTGGTTTTTCGAGCGAATCGATTATATTAACAACCATCGACTCTGTATAGGTAAGGGTGGCTTCTCTTTTTTCAAAACCAGAATAGATTTTGGTATAAAAATTAATATTTGCCATTGTTATTATGTCTTCAAGAACAGTTTTTTTCATCTAGACCCTCTTTTGTATTTTTTATAATTTAGAATATATCTTTAATAACTATTATCTTATAAAATTCGAAAAAAGGCAAATATTCTATCCCTTATCTCAGCCTATTATCGCTAATACATAGCTATTTCAATCTTTATCTAGTTTTGATAACTAGATAAAATTTAAAATAAATCGTCCTCTCTTAGAAAAAATCATAAGCAAGTTTTAGACATGCATATATGAAATCTCTAATTGTAGGACGATTTTTTATTCTTTTCTAATCAAGGATGAAAAAACCAAAACCAAATAAGCCTGGTCCTGTATTTGCACCAAGAGTAGGAGAGATTTGTTCTTCTATATACAAGCTTGCCCTGTCTATATAATCTTTGAGCAAATCTCTAAGCCTTACTAGGCCTTCTTCATAGCCTCCATGACAAATAAACATGTAATAGTCTTTGGCATTTGCAAGGTACTGATCAGCAATTTTTTCTAATTGCCTAAAGACCTTTTTCTCTCCTCTGACAATTTTTACTATTTCAAAACCACCTTCTGGTTGGCTTGTTTTAACTATTGGCTTTACTGATAAGGCATCACCAATCTTTGCAAATGATTTTGGAACCCTACCGCCAGCGACTATATATTTAAAGGAATCTATGGTAAAAAATACCTTAGAATCGTAAATTTTTGCTGATAATATATCTTTTATTTCCGCAAAAGCTTTGCCATCTTCTATTAACTTTTTGGCATAAATGGCAAATAGACCTTCTGCTAAGGTTAAGTTACCAGTGTTTAAGGCAAAGATATCAAGCCCTTCAATTTCTGCAAGATTTAAGGCATTGAATGTGCCTGAATACTTACTTCCTATGCTTATAGCTATAAGCTTATCATAGCCATCATCCCTAATTTTCTCCAAAAGAGTATGGATATCTCCTGGCGATGGCATGGATGTTTTGGGTAGTGTTTCCTTTGATCTTACCCAATCATAAAATTCATCTGGACTTATATCTAGCCTATCCCTTAAAAATTTACCATCTAAATTTACATATAAGGGTAATAGGTAAAACCCCTCTTTTTCTATTAATTCTAAAGGCAAATCTCCAGCTGAGTCTACCAATATTGCAATTCTTTCCATTATTTCTCCTCGCTCTCATCTATGCTTATTTTTGTATATAGTTTTGTAAATAAGGAGGCAGCAAGGTAATACCAAACCTTGTCACGATGTTCTTTGAAATTCACCTTAATATTTAAGTTCTTATTTGTATTTAGAAAATCCTTTTTAGCGCAGGTAAATATACCTACAAAGTCTTGGTAAGACTCTTTAAAGGCGAAATTTTCGATTTCTATCTCAATTCCCTTTACTATATCCTCAATACTAATTACCTGCTTAAAAATTGTTATAACTATGAGCTGTGCAATAGTCGATCTCATGTATTTTTTATTGACAGGTTTTTCTATGTAATCTAATTTAACATAGTTATTTATCATAGATGATGTAATTACATTTCTATCTACCACACACAAAGGACTTAGGGCCTCTTTTAGATAGTCAAGAAGCTCTCCTTTATATAGGCCATAACTTGGAATTTCACCCCAATTAGGCAATTCTATACTTGCTAATCTTCTTATTTTTTCCATCTTTTTTCCTTATTATACTTCACCTAGCTTTAGAACTAAATAAGCATTCAGTCAACTTCTATTTCGATTTCTTCGTTTAGCTTTCTTATCTGTCTTATATCTAACTCATTATTATTATATTTTTCTTTAAACTCTTTGCTTATAGCTTCTCTCCCACCAATCTTAGTAGGAAAAAATATCTGGCTTTCAGAAACTTTCACTAAGGTGTCCAAATAAGCAAAAGATTTTTCATCCAAAGGATATATCGGCAAGAAAATTATATCAATTTTTTCTTCTTCTAAAATATCTAATAAGTCAAGATAAGAGGATTCATCTATCTCATCTAAATTAATATTCCCCCCATAAAAGATAACCAAAGAGTCTATTCTTATTAAATAAGCAAGGCTAGACTTATCTATACTAAAGCATCTGATCCTAATGTTTTTATCTGCCAGCTTGAAATTTAAAAAATCATGATCTTTTACCAGTTTGACATCTTCCTTATTATATAAATCTTTAAGGTCTTTCATGCCAAGCTCATCCTTATTTAAATAGATTATATTATCCTGATATTTAAGGTCCCTTACAGATTCGCTAAGGACATAGTTTATAGATTTAAGCTTGGCTAGGTTGAAAATCTCTGTTGTATAAGAATTTTCATCATTCTTCGTCACAAAAAACAAGCTATGTTTTGTTTCTGGTATATCTAAGATACCCCTTGCATAATCAAATACAAGGAATAAATCTCCATATTCCAAGCTATAGCAGGAATCATATATATAATTTGCATAAACTTTTTCGCTCATCTTAACTCCTTCATATAGAAATTTATACCCATTTTTTATATATTTAAAGTATAATTCTTCTGAGGTGATTATTATCAAAAAAGAAATTAAAACAAATGCAATGAGATTTTTAGATAAGAAAAAAATACCCTATGAACATATAGACTATGAATTAGACCACGAATTTGTTTCTGCAACTGATTTAGCAGCAGAAAATGGAACTGACATAGCAACAGTCTTTAAGACCCTAGCTTGCGAGTCTAAAAATGGTGATATATACATCCTTGTCATAAATGGAGGAGATGAAATAGACTTTAAGAAGGCTGCTAAGGAAATTGGTGTCAAGTCCCTTTCTATGCTTCATCTTAAGGATTTAAAAAATACCGTGGGCTATGAAAGAGGAGCCACTACTCCCCTTGCTCTTAAGAAAAATTTCCCAGTCTTTATTGACAAGAAGGCCAAAGACCTTGAATTTATAAAAGTATCTGCAGGCAAGGTTGGTCACAGCCTTAAGCTAAAGCCAGATGATTTAATAAATGCAAGCTCTGGCAAGTATGCCGATTTAATCCAATGTTCCTAGAAAAATTTACAGGAGAAAGGATTGAAAGATTTGAATTTGGCTCTGATTATTCCCTTAATCCCATAGAGATAAGCGTAAATAAAAGCCAAAAGTCATCTGCCTTTAGGATTTCTTTTTCAAATGATGAAAATAATGAAAAATTAAGGCTCCTTGCCATTCTTTCTCCAATTTTCATCGCTTCTTTTGATAATGGGGCTTATGAACTTGAGTATCTAAAGGATTCTATAGCAAATTCTTCCTATGAATTTGGACTTTATCCACATTTTTTTAAAAATTTCCAAAAGTCCCAATATTTTAAAGATGATAGGTCGGAAGATGATATTTACTTATCTGAGAGTGGCCTTATTTATTTTTCCTTTAATGACCTTGATGAAAAATATCTACCAAGCCTTGCCTGCCTTATTAATGAACTTATTATAAATGATGATAATAGGAAGGAGCTTTTGGCTTATTTTAAAGAAATAAGGGATGATATCGTCATAAATGGCAGAAGGTCAATCCTTGCTAATGGTATCCAGGCCTTTTACCTAAGCAAATATGTGGTGGTTTGGATGCTTGATCTAATCTCATTTATTAAAGAAAAAAATCCAGGAGCCTTTAAATATCTCTTGCCTATTTATAAGCTAGCAAGTAATTTAAAGACTCCAAGAAATCTTAAATAGAATCTATCAAATCTTCATAAGACTTAAAAGATAAATATTTTGGTGCTACATCTAAGACAGTGATAGCACCTTTTTTGCCTTCTTTTTTTAGAGCATAAGCCGCCCTAGCGTAGGCTATATCACAAGCTGCTGTAAAGTCTGGGTTGTTTTTTAAATCTAGGCTAAATTCTATTACAGACCTAGTAGATCCTGAAGCCATTCCATTTCTAAATACATAACCACCATGGACTATTTCTTTGTGGTCTTTATTTAATTCTTCTTCGCTTATAAAGTGAACTATAGTTTCATATCCTACAAAATAATCTGGCATGGTCTTTATGGCCTCTTCGATTTTGCCCTTATCAGCATTTTCTTCAGCAACTACAAAAACCTCTCTTAAGTGAGCCTTGTGAGGGTCAAATTCAATTTGCTCACCTTTTCTAACTCTTTCTAGGACTGCATCCCTTGGTATGGTGTATTGGGTGGCATCTATTACCCCATCAATTGCCCTGCAAGCAGCTGAATGGCCTTGGCTTACGCCCTTGCCCCAAAATGTATAAGTTGCACCTTGTGGGAGGATTGCCTGGCCTATTAGCCTTTGGATAGAAAATAGTCCTGGGTCCCAACCTGTAGAAATTAAGGCAAGCTTATTAGCTTTCTTGCCTATTTCATCCATTATATGATAATATTCTTTAATCTTTGCGTGATTATCAAAAGAATCTAGGGTATTGAAATTTTCTAAAAGCTTCGGACCTTGGGCCATAATGTCCTTATCTGATGACCCGCAAAGGATTAAAAGATCAACATCTTCCTTATAAGCTAAAATATTATCTAAAGACTCATAAGATTCGTGGTCTAATTTTCTCCTCGAAAATATCTTCACAAGATCCATGTCAAGGCTTTCTTTTATTGCTTTTTCTACTGATTTTCCTAAATTCCCGTAACCAACTATTCCTATCTTAATCATCAATACCTCTTATTACATCTTTAAAATCATATCTTCCCGGATTCTTTCCAGCTATGAAGCTTGCGGCCTTAAGAGCCCCTATGGCAAAGATTTTTTTAGACCCTGCCTGGTGTTTTACTTCTAAGACCTCATCGACTCCAGCAAATATTAGCCTATGCTCACCTACAATTGTTCCAGCCCTTACTGATAAAATACCAACATCTGTAGGCTTTCTTTCATCATCATGGGTCATAGCTCTCATGACCTTGTTAAGCTTATTATCTTTTGCAGAATTTACAGCATCGAAGATCATATTGGCCGTGCCTGATGGGTTGTCTTTTTTCTTGTTGTGGTGACTTTCTACTATTTCTATGTCAAAGTCACTTAGGCCCTTGGCTAAAAGCCTTGCAGCTTCTAGCATAATATTTATGCCAAGGGAATAATTCCCCTCTTGCATAAAGGCTATTTTAGCTGAAAGACCATTAATTTTTGCCAAGTCTTCGTCTGTATAGCCTGTTGTAGCAAAGATTACAGGAATTTCCCTAGAACTTGCATAAGAAATAATATCATCTAGGAGAGCCCTATTTGAAAAATCTATTATGACATCCGCCTTTGCTTCTACTTTTGAAAAATCATCATAGATTGGAAAGTCGCTGCCCCCATCACAATCCTTATCTATTCCGGCAATAATCTTATAATTATCATTTTCCCTTACCACTTCTGCTAAGGTCCTTCCCATGGCTCCCTTGGCACCTACTAATAAAATATTTAACATAGGCCAAACTCCTTTAATTTTTCTTTTAAAATCACTTCTGTGTTGGTATTTGCAGGTGTTAAAGGTAGTCTAAGAGTATTTTGGCAAAGGCCCATCATTGCTGCTGCAGCCTTAACTGGAACTGGATTTACTTCTATAAATAAATCTTTTATTAGATCTATGTATTTTAGATGAAGCTTAGTTGCATGGTCAGTTTGTCCAGCCTTAAAAAGTTCGTAAATTTCGTGGTTTTCTTTTGGTAAAATATTTGCAAGTACCGATATTGATCCATCTATACCTAGGGCAAGCATTGGCAAGGTCAAGTCATCATTTCCTGAATAGACCGCAAAGTCTTTTGGCTTATGGGCTAAAAGCTTCGCTGTATAAGCTAAATCTCCTGTAGCATCCTTTATTCCAACTATATTTTCAATTTGCGCAAGCCTTAATGTAGTATCAAGGTCGATATTTACATTTGTCCTTGACGGAACATTATAAAGAATAATTGGCTTAGACGAATTCTTTGCTATATAGGCAAAGTGCTCGTAAAGGCCTTCTTTTGTGGCCTTATTATAGTAAGGAGTCACTACTAGCAAGCCATCCACTCCTTCTATTTTGCCGACCTTTTTGCTAAAGGCTGCCGTAGAGTAGGTGTCATTTGAACCTGTGCCCGCAATTATCGGCATCCTTCCATCAATTTTTTCTACCGTATATTTAATTAGTCTTATCTTCTCATCTTCTGTCATAGTTGTGGCTTCACCAGTGGTTCCGCACACAACTAGGGCATCAGTAGAATTTTCTAGATGAAAGTCTAAGATTTTGTCATAGGCCTTATAATCCACATCAAAATTTTCATCAAATGGCGTTATTACCGCTACTGCAGAGCCTGTAAATATCATCACATATCCTCCACTAAAAGTTCAGATATCTCTATTGCATTTAGAGCAGCTCCCTTTCTAATATTATCGGCAACTGTCCATAGGTTTAGAGATCTTTCACAAGAATAATCTTCTCTAATCCTACCCACAAAAACTTCGTCCTTGCCTGAAACAAAGGCTGGCATTGGGTAGATTTCTTCTTTGATATCATCTTCTAAAATTACTCCTGGTGTAGCTTTGATTGTCTGTCTAATCTCATCAAGAGTGAAGTCTTTTTTAAGTTTAAGGTTAATTGATACACCGTGAGAATTGCTTACAGGTACCCTTATGGCTGTAGCTGTGATTTTTAGATCCTGATCATCTAGGATTTTCCTAGTTTCATCGATCATTTTCATCTCTTCTTTGGTGTAGCCATTATCTAAAAATACATCGATTTGAGGTAGAACATTGTCATAAATCTTATATTTCCAGTGGTCATTTTTCTTTTCATAGAGGTCTTCAAGGGCCCTTTCCCCACCACCGGATACGGCTTGGTAGGTGTTATAGATTATTCTTTCAATTCCAAAATCTTTGTGAATTTTTGAAATAGCAAGGACTGATTGGATTGTAGAACAATTTGGGTTTGCTATTAGCATATCATCTTCCTTGATATCATCAGAATTTACCTCAGGAATTACCAATGGTACATTTTTGTCCATCCTGAAAAATGAAGAGTTATCTACGACTTTTATATTGTTTTTGATTGCAAGTGGTATGTATTTTTCAGAAACTGATCCACCTGCTGCAAATAGGGCTATATCGATTCCCCTGCCATCAAAGGAGTCTTCTTTGAGCTCTTCAATTATTACTTCCCTACCTGCGTATTCAATTTTTGTTCCTGCTGATTTTTTGGAAGCGAAGGCAAAGAGTTTTTCTACTGGGAAATTCCTTTCTTCAAGGATTTCCCTAATCTTTCTACCAACTAAGCCACTTGCACCAACTACCGCTACATTTACTTTTCTCATTATTTTCTCCTTAATCTTCAATATATTCTAAATCATTTATTAACAAATCTTCTAAAGCTTCTCTTTTTACAGCAAGACTTGCCTTGCCATCTTCCACAAATACCACAGCAGGCTTTAGCTGCTTGTTGTAGGATGAAGACATGGCAAGCGAGTAGGCTCCGGTATTTTCTATAGCAAGGATATCGCCCTTTTGTGGGCTATTTAGCCTTGCCTCATCTATCAAGATATCACCTGACTCACAAAGCTTACCTGCCACCCTATAAGTCTTATAAGCTTCCCCCTTGGTCCTATTTGCAAGGAGAGAGTCGTATTTAGCCCCATAAAGGCTGGGTCTGATATTATCACTCATGCCCCCATCTACAAAAACTAGAGGCAAGCCTTCTAGTGTATGTTTGATAGAACCTACCCTATAGAGGGTTGTACCTGCTTGATTTACCATAGACCTACCTGGCTCTATGCCTACAGTCTCTATTGATAAGTCATAATCTTTTATAGATTTTTCTATGTAGCCTATAAATTCTTTAAGAAAGGCTTTCAAATCATAAGAAGGATCCGATGTATTTTGTCTAACTCCAAAGCCTCCACCGAAATTTATCGCCTTAAATTTATAGGCTAAAGCCTCTTCCATTTCCTTAGTAAATCTAAGTAAGATATCAGCTTCTTCCTTGAAAAATCCAAGCTCATTGACCTGGCTACCTATATGAGCGTGAAAACCAAGAAGCTTGATGGCCTTTGAATTTACCATCTCTTTTATTATATCCTTTAATTTTTCATCTCTTATGTTTATTCCAAATTTTGAATCAGCATTTGATGTTTGGATATATTTATGAGTTGATGTCTTCACATCAGGATTAATCCTAAGTAGGCAGTCGATTTTTTTATCAGAATTTAAAAGCAAATCTTCTATTAGTTTAAATTCTTCGTAATTATCTATTATTATCAGGCCGATATTATTATCTATAGCATAGGCAAGTTCTTCTTTTGTTTTATTATTACCATGAAAATGAATTTTTTCAGGCTTAAAACCTGCTTTCAAAGCTAGAAATATTTCCCCCATTGAAACAGCATCTAAAAAAGTTCCTTTTTTGGCTAGTAGGCCAAGGATATAGAGATTGGAAAGTGCCTTTGATGCATAAATCACCTCGGTTCTTAGGGTATCTGACTTAAAATTTTCTATAAAACAAGAAGCCGTATCCTTTATTAATTTTTGATCATATACATAAAGGGGTGTTCCATATTCCTCTACTAATTTTAAAGTCGAAACCCCACCAATATGGAGAATATTGTCTATATATTCATAGTTTTTTTCTAACATTTTTCCTCCTAATCATGACTTAATACTTGGCCCAAAAAGAAAAAGACCACAAGCAAAAGGCTCATGATCTTCCTTTCGCCTGACTTAGCAAGTACTCCAAAAAGATTTGGCACATCTTTTTGACAGTCATATACCTATTTGACATATGACCAATACCATGTATTTCGGCGGTTACACCTTTCGGTTCTCCTAATCTTTGCAACCGCGACCCCTTAACTAAATCTGTATTTATTAAATAGTCTATCAGTTATTATGTATTTTGTCAAGTTTTAAATTATTTTTATGCAAGATATTTTATTTTAATGCAAATAGTGGTATACTTTAATACAATGGGAGAATATGATATGAAAAAAACAGCTAAATTGGGTGGAAGCTCGGTAGCTAACGCCAATCAAATAAAAAAATTAACAAATATTGTAAAAAATGATAAAGACATAAGGGCTATCGTCGTCTCTGCCCCAGGCAAGAGGTTTAAGGAAGATATAAAGGTCACTGACCTTTTAATAAATCTTTATAAGGATTATAAACAAGCTAGTCCTAGCTATATCAGTAGCTTAGACCAGATAATACTTAGGTATGAAGATATAGCAAGGGACCTTGGCCTTGATTTGAGCCTTATTGATTCTTTTAGAGAAATTCTTATTGGATTTTTAGAGGACATAGATGATGATTTTTATCTAGAAAATGCCATAAAATCTGCCGGAGAAGATTTTAATGCAAGACTTATAGCAGCCCACCTTAAAAATCAGGGCATTGATGCAAAATACATATCCCCAAAAGACCTTGGAATAAGACTTGAATACTCTTTAAATGATGCTAAAATCTTAGATATTTCCTATGATTTGATTAAAAAATATGAAGATTGCAAGGATATTTTGGTCATTCCTGGATTTTTCGGCTACAATGATGAAGGCTATAGGCTCACATTTTCAAGGGGAGGTTCAGATATAACAGGATCTATGGTTGCTAGGGGTCTTTCTTGCGATATTTATGAAAATTATACAGATATGACCTATATATATTCAGCAAATCCAAATATGTTTTATAATCCTGCCCCTATCAAAAACATTTCATATGCAGAGATGAGGGAATTATCCTACAATGGTTTTGAGATTTTCCAAGAGGATGCTGTCCAGCCCCTTCTTAATACAAATATTGAAATACACGTAAAGAACACTAACAATCCTGATGCAGGTGGTACTATCATTTCCAAGGATAGGACAGATATAAGTGAAAATCCAATCATAGGAATATCAGATGTCGGAGCTTTTACTTCCTTTACCCTTACTGAATATATGATGAATAGAAAAATCGGTTATATCAAAAATGTCCTCGATATTTTCCAATATATGCACATTGCCGTTGAGCACATTCCTACATCTATCGACTCTGTTTCCATTCTGGTAAGAAGCTCATATATAAAAGATAAATCTAGAAAGCTTTCTATTATAAACGCCATCAATTCATCTTTTGACCTTGATGAATTAGACCTTAATGACAGGTTAAAGGCCATTGCTATAGTAGGAGAAGGTCTTAAGGATAAGATGAGTAAGGCCCTTTACATTTTTTCTAAAGTTCTTGATGATATAAATGTAAATATAGAATATATTATCCAGGGGGCTAGCAATAATTCCCTTTTTATCTTTATAGACAAGGATGATGAGGATAAGGCTCTTAAGGCCCTTTATAAGTCAATTTATGAGGAAGAAAGCTTATAATTTTCAAAAAAATTGCCCTGCATTGAATAACCAATGCTAGGGCATTTTTAAATCTTAGATTCTCTTGTTGGTATTTCTCCAGATTCCTAATTCTTCTGCTTGTTTTATTAATTCGTCTCTATTTTCTGGGTGAGCTAGACTTACTAAAGCTTCGGCTGCTTGCCAGGTTGTTAGACCCTTAAAGTTTACTATACCTTGTTCAGTAGCTATATAGTGGGTGTTAGACCTTACTGCTGTTGCTTGAGTTCCTGGTGCAAAGGTTGGAACGATATTTGAAACTCTCTTACCTTCTTTATTAACTTTAGAAGAAATAAGTGAAATTATTGATCTACCGCCCTTTGATCTATAAGCTCCAAGTACAAAGTCAAGGGCCCCACCTGCTCCTGAAATGTGTTTTGTTCCTACGGTTTCAGCTGAAATTTGTCCCCAAAGGTCTACTTGAAGGACTGTATTGATTGATACGAAATTATCAAGAGATGCTATTACTCCTACATCATTTACATAATCAACTGGTGCTGCCATTAATTCTTCATTGTCATCTATATAGTCATAGAGTTCTTGGCTACCTGCCGCGAAAGCGTAAGTTTGACGGCCTATGTCTATGTTTTTCTTAAGACCCGTTATCCTACCTGCTAGGGCCATTTCTCTAAAGGCATCTACATACATTTCTGAGTGAACGCCTAAATCTTTTAGGTCAGATTTTGCTATTTGAGAACCGATAGCATTTGGAAGTCCACCTATACCTAATTGAATTGTATCTCCATCACGAAGCATATCTACTACATATTTGGCAGCCTTTAGCTCTTCTTCACCAAATTTTGCACTTGGAAGAGTTAGCATTGGATAGTTGCTTGATTCAAATACATAATCTACGTCTTTGATGTTGATAAAGTTTTCAAAACCACCAAGAGCTCTTGGTACGTTTTCATTTATTTCTAGAATAATCTTGTCAGAATTTTGGAAAGATGCAATTGTGTGTGATGCAGAAACACCAAAGTTGAAGTTGCCATGCTTATCCATTGGTGATACTTGGATTACACTTATAGCTGCTCTCTCAGCATTTTCTGCAAGATATCTTGGAAGCTCACTATATTTAATTGGCATAAAGTAAGCACCATATTTGTTGTTATTTATTAATTTTCTCTCTGTACCTGATGCATGCCAAGAATGATATGTGATATGCTCTCCTGTTGGATCAGCTGCTCCTACATATGGCATATATGGAACAACGCCTCCTCTTACCTTTACATCCTTAACTTCATTAACTCTTGCTGCTAGGGCCTTGTCAAAATCAACTGGAGTAAGAGCTGCCCAACCAAGTTCAATCCAGTCACCATCTTTTACCATTGCAGCAGCTTCTTTGGCTGTAATTAGCTTTTCTTCATATAGTTTATTATAGTCCATTAATAAAACTCCTTTGTAATATCGTTTTCTTAATTAAATTATACCCATTATTGAAAAAAATTATCAATCTTTTCTATTTATTTTTTAAATGATAGCAAAAAAAGTATGCAGACAAGAATATCCGCATACTTTATAAACTATCTTATCTTTCTACTATTACTGCAGTACCCATACCGCCACCTATACAAAGTGTTGCGATACCTTTTTTAGAGTCTCTCTTTTGCATTTCATATAGTAAAGTTGTAAGGATTCTTGCTCCGCTTGCTCCAACTGGGTGACCGATTGCAATTGCTCCACCGTTAACGTTTACTATATCTGTGTTTAGACCTAGTTCTTTAATTACTGATAGAGCTTGAGCTGCGAATGCTTCGTTAGCCTCGATTAGGTCGATATCTTCAAGTGTTAGGTTAGCTTTTTCAAGAGCTTTTCTTACTGTTGGGATTGGGCCTGTACCCATGATTTTTGGATCAACACCTTCTGTAGCGTAAGAAACTATTGTAGCAAGTGGTTTAACGCCAAGTTCTTTAGCTTTTTCTTCACTCATAACTACTAGGCAAGCTGCACCATCGTTAATTCCTGATGCGTTAGCTGCTGTAACTGTACCATCTTTAATAAATGCTGGTCTTAGGCCAGAAATACTTTCTGTTGTAACGCCTTCTTTGATGTATTCATCTGTATCTACTACTGTTACTTTGCCTTTTCTTCCCTTAACTTCTACAGGTACGATTTCATCTTTAAATCTACCTTCAGCTCTAGCTTTTGCAGCTTTTTGTTGGCTTTCAGCAGCTAGTTGGTCTTGTTCTTCTCTTGTTAGGCCGAATTTTTCAGCTATATTTTCTGCTGTAACTCCCATGTGATAGTCATTGAATGCATCCCAAAGTCCATCTTTGATCATTTCATCGACAACTTTTTTATCGCCCATTCTAGCTCCCCATCTTTCATCTGTTAATAGGTATGGAGCGGTAGACATTGATTCTGTACCACCTGCTAGTACTACATCGCAATCACCTGCAAGGATCATTTGAGCTGCTAATGATACTGATCTTAGACCTGAACCACAAACGATGTTAAGAGTCATTGCTGGTTTTTCTATTGGAATACCTGCATCTAGTGCTATTTGACGAGCTATATTTTGGCCATTACCTGCTTGAAGTACACAACCAAGGATTGATTCATCTATATCTTCTGGTTTAATTCCAGCTCTTTCGATTGCTGCTTTAGCTGCTACTGCACCTAATTCTCTAGCTGTTACTGTTTTGAATGCTCCGCCGTATGCGCCTACTGGTGTTCTTGCTGCACTTGCTATTACTACTTTTTTAGTCATATTATCTCCTTAAATTCTTTCTCTATTCAATCTTATTTGCTGTAATCGTAGAAGCCTTTACCTGTTTTTCTACCAAGGTCTCCTGCTCTTACCATTTGTCTTAGAAGTGGGCATGGTCTATATTTGCTATCACCAAATTCATTATAAAGAACTTCCATGATTGCTAGACATGTATCAAGTCCAATTAAATCTCCTAAAGCAAGAGGTCCCATTGGGTGGTTTGCACCAAGTTGCATACCTTTATCTATATCTTCAACACTTGCAAGTCCATCAGCTAATACGCCAACAGCTTCGTTGATCATTGGGATTAGAAGTCTATTTACTACAAAGCCTGGACCTTCTTTAACTTCGATTGGTTGTTTGCCAAGTTTTTCAGCTAGTTCAAAGATTGTCTTGTTTGTTTCATCAGATGTGTGAAGACCTCTGATAACTTCAACAAGTTTCATAACTGGAACTGGATTGAAGAAGTGCATACCAATTACATTTTCTGGTCTTTTTGTAACTGCAGCTATGTCTGTGATTGAAAGTGATGATGTGTTTGAAGCAAGGATTGCACCTTCTTTAACTACTTCATCTAATTCTTTAAAGATTTCTTTTTTAAGTTTTGGATTTTCTGTTGCAGCTTCGATTACTACATCACAATCAGCTAAATCTTTAACTTCTGTTGTATAAGAAATGTTTTTAAGAGCAGCTTCTTTAGCTTCTTCTGTCATTCTTTCTTTAGCAACTTGTTTAGCATAAGATTTTTCTATTCTAGCTTTTGCTTTTTCTAAGAATTCATCTTTAATATCTCTTACAACAACTTCATAACTTTTAGCAGCAGTTTCTACAATTCCGCCACCCATGATTCCTGAACCAATTACACCAATTTTCATTTAAAATCTCCTTATTTGTTTTTAAATTCTGCCTTACCCTTGTTTAGGAAAGCTTCCATGCCTGCTTTTTGATCTTCACTTGAGAATGTTAGAGCAAATAGGTTTTCTTCAACCTTGATTGCACTATCAATATCAACTTGTCCACCAACATTGATTGCTTCTTTTGATGCTCTAACAGCTATTGGAGCATTGCCAGCAATCTTGTTTGCAAGTTCGTTTACTCTTTCTTCAAGCTTATCAGCTTCTACTACTTCTTGTACAAGTCCAATTTCATAAGCCTTGTCAGCTTTGATATTGTTTGCAGTATATATTAAATATTTAGCGAAGCCAGGACCAACTAATCTTTGTAGTCTTTGTGTTCCAGCAAAACCTGGTGTTATGCCAAGACCAACTTCAGGTTGACCAAATAAAGCCTTTTCACTAGCTATTCTAAAATCACAACTCATAGCAAGTTCGCATCCACCACCTAGGGCAAATCCGTTAATTTGAGCTATTACTGGAATTGGAAGTGACTCAATTTTTCTAAATACTGATAGTCCTTTTGCACCAAATTCTTTGCCTTCTATAGGTGTAAGAGTTGACATTTCTTTAATATCAGCTCCTGCAACAAAGCTTCTGCCTTCGCCTGTGATTATAAGGCATCTAAGGTCTTTATCTTTTTTGATTTCCTCTACTAAAATATCTAGTTCATCAAGTACTTCTGAATTAAGTGCGTTTAAAGCTTCTGGTCTATTGATACTTAATTTGCCAACATAACCATTAACTTCATACTTTAGAGTTTTGTATTCCATTAATCCCCCTTTTTATAAATCGTTTGCAACATCTAATCTAAGTTTATCTGGGCTATTATTTATATACCCATAAGTATATCCTTATATAATTATTATAACAGTTGATATTTTTTTGTCAATCAAATATGTATATTTTTTAACAAAAATAGTTAAATTTTTAATGATTATTTTCTATATTTTATCCTAGTATATAAGATTGACTATATTTTGTCTATACCATGTAATAAAAAAGGCAGTTTTGCAAATGAAAATAAATTTTAATTATCTAGACTTTTAAATCAGCCTTCTAGCAGGCTTATAGGATTACTATAAGCCTACCATCAGCCTTTGTCTTAATTATATTCTTTCATTTTGCAAGAGTGCCTTATATTTTATTATCAAGCTTTTCTAGCGTTTATCTTTTCGATAAGTGCAGGTACTACCTCAAATAAATCTCCTACGATACCATAATCTGCAACATCAAAGATTGGAGCATCTGGATCTTTATTTATAGCAATTATTGTATCTGACGCGTTAATACCAGCCAAATGTTGGATAGCTCCAGATATACCTACTGCTATATATACCTTAGGTGCTACAGTTTTACCTGATTGACCTACTTGGTGAGAGTGAGAAATCCATCCTGAGTCTACTAATGGACGAGATGATCCTACTGTTGCACCTAGGGCTTCTGCTAGGTCTTCAATAAGCTTTAAGTTGCTTGGATCGCCTAGACCACGTCCACCTGATACGATAAATTCAGCTCCAACTAAATCTACATCATCTCCTTCATCTCTTGGGATAAAGTCAAGGATTTTTGTTCTGATTTCACCTGTAAATTCTATATTTTCTTCGATTTCTTCGATATTATCTTTTCTACCGAATGCTTCTTTAGGGAATACGCCTGGACGTACTGTACCCATTTGTGGTCTTGAGTCTGGGCATAGGATTTGTGCCATTAAGTTACCACCAAATGCTGGTCTTGTCCATTGTACATTTCCTGTTTCAGCATCAACATCAAGTTCTGTACAGTCTGCTGTAAGTCCTGTGTGAAGTCTTGCTGAAACTCTTGGGCCTAAATCTCTACCTTGGTTTGTTGCACCAATTAAGATTGTGTCTGGGTTGTATTTTTCAACAAGTTTTTCTATTGCATTTGCATAAACATCTGTGCTGTAATCTTTGTATACTTCACCTTCGCAAGTGATTATTCTATCAACACCATGATCTTTTACTTCTTCTTTAGCTTTTGCTACATCTTGACCGATTATAACAGCTACTAGGTCTCCACCAAGTGTGTCAGCCATTTTTCTTCCTGGATTTAATAATTCAAGACCTACATTTACAGCTGAACCATCTTCTTTAGTTTCGACTATTACCCAAAGGTTTTTATTTTCTGACATAGTTCCTCCTTAAATAAGCTTCTTATCAGCTAAAGCTGCTATTAGCTTATCACAAGCTTCTCCAGCTTCCATATCTACAAACATTTCACCAGTTTTTTCAACTGTTGGTGTGTAAGATTTGTTTACTCTTGTTGGTGAGCCTTTTAGACCTATAGCTGTTTCATCTATAGTATCTTTAAGTTCTTCAAGTGTAATTTGTTCGATAGTTGCTTTTTTAGCTTTTAATTTATTTTTGATTTTTGGATATCTTAAATCTTCATCACCGTATTTTGTAAATGTTACAAGACCTGGAAGTGTCATTTGGATATTTCTAGCTCCACCTTCTACTTCTTGAAGTACTTTTATTCCTTCATCATTTAATTCTACTGTATAAGCATAAGTTACTTGTGGAAGTCCTAAGTGTTCAGCTATTTCTGGACCTACTTGAGCTGTATCACCATCGATTGCTTGAAGTCCACAAAATACCATGTCTGGTTGTCCTTCAGTTTCAGCTACTTTTTTGATAGCTTCAGAAATTATATATGATGTAGCTAAAGTATCTGAACCACCAAATTTTCTATCTGTAACTAGGTAAGCATTGTCAGCACCTACTGCTAGACAATCTCTAAGCATTTGATCTGCTTGTGGAGGTCCCATTGATATAACTGTAATTTTAATTTCTGGATCTTTATCTTTTAGTCTTAAAGCTTGCTCAAGAGCAAAAGCATCATAAGTATTTAAAATGCTTGGAACGCCTTTTCTTATTAATGTATTAGTAACCGGATCAATTTTAATCTCATTTGTATCCGGAACTTGTTTAGCACATACGAATATGTTCATATTTATCTCCCTTCGATTTATATTATCTTAAAAGTGAACCACTTATATTATCTTAAAAGTGAACCACCAACAACCATTAACATAACTTCTGAAGTACCTTCATAGATTTCTGTTATCTTGGCGTCTCTCATCATTCTTTCTACTTCGTATTCTTTAGAATAGCCGTAACCACCAAATAGTTGAACAGCTTTTGTTGTAACATCCATTGCTACTCTTGCAGCTTTTAACTTAGCTTCAGCAGCTGCTACTGTATAGCTTTCGCCAGAATCTTTAAGGGTTGCTGCTTTATAAACTAGGTGACGAGCTGATTCAATATCTATAGCCATTTCAGCTAATTTGAATTGTGTGTTTTGGAATTTAGCTATTGGTCTACCAAATTGTTGTCTTTCTTTAACATATTTGATAGCTTTGTTTAAAGCTCCTTCTGCTATACCTAAAGCTTGAGCTGCTATACCAATTCTACCACCATCTAGTGTTTGCATAGCATATTTAAAGCCCTTGCCTTCTTCGCCAAGTAGGTTTGCAGCTGGGATTCTACAATCTCTAAATACTAATTCCATTGTAGATGAAGCTTTGATACCCATCTTATCTTCTTTAGCACCAAAATCAAAACCTGGTGTTCCTTTTTCAACTATAAATGCTGAAATACCTTTTGTGCCTTGTGATTTATCTGTCATTGCAAATACAACATATGTGTCAGCATAACCAGCGTTTGTTATAAAGATTTTTGATCCGTTAAGAACGTATTCATCACCATCTTTAACAGCTGTAGTTTTTTGACCTGAAGCATCTGTACCAGCGTCTGGTTCTGTAAGAGCAAAAGCACCTAATTTTTCGCCTGAAGCAAGTGGTGTAAGGTATTTTTCCTTTTGTTCTTCGTTACCAAATTTATTAATCGCATCAGCACAAAGTGATGTATGAGCTGAAACTATAACTCCTGTTGAAGCACATGCTTTTGATAATTCTTCAACACAAAGTACATATGTAAGTGTATCTAGTCCGATTCCACCGTATTCTTCATCAAAAGGAATACCAAAGAATCCTAATTCTTGCATTTTAGCAACATTTTCTTCAGGGAATCTGTGCTCTTCATCAATTTCAATTGCTATTGGAGCAACTTCTTTTTCTGCAAAATCTCTAAACATTTGTTGCATTTCTAATTGTTCTTCATTTAACTTATACATATTAACTCCTTATTACTAATATTACCTATAAGATTGTATAACTCTTACAGGCTTATCCTACTGTTATTATCTTAACAATCAAATGGGACTTTGTCAAATAAAAATCAAAATTTTTACAAAATAAGCATAGAAGCATAGGTATTTTAACTAAATCTCGATGAAAAAGTATAAATACCCTAGTAAAAAATATTTTTTATTAAATCCTATTTATGTAAATTATACTTGCAATCAAGGCTTTTTCAAACGTTTTCTTGCTCTTGTCAAAATAATCATGTATTTTTTTTAACATTTTAATTTGATTTGATTAAATATTTTTGTTATACTATTAAAGACAAACAATATAGTTTGTGTCAGTTTCATAAGGAGGATAAATATGACTGATTATAACAAAGTTGATGAAAATATAATTCAACAATTTAGAGATTATGTTTCTGGCAAAGTTTATGCAGGAAACGATATCAACGAAGACTTTTTCCACGATGAAATGCCTATCTATGGTTCTTACCAACCAGATGTATTGATCGAAGCTAAATCCACAGATGATGTATCTACAATCCTTACAATTTGTAACGAACATAAGATACCTGTACTAGCTCGTGGTGCTGGTTCTGGTCTAGTAGGATCTGGTGTTGCTATCAACGGCGGAGTTATGATTGATATGCAAGGAATGAACAAAATCCTTGAATACGATCTTGATAACTTAGTTGTAAAGGTACAACCTGGTGTTTACCTACACGACCTAGCTGAAGATTGTCTAACAAAAGGCTATATGTACCCACCTGATCCAGGCGAAAAATTTGCAACTCTTGGTGGAAACGTATCAACAAATGCCGGCGGTATGAGAGCTGTAAAATATGGTACAACAAGAGATTATGTAAGAGCAATGGAAGTAGTTTTACCAACTGGTGAAGTAACAAGATTTGGTGCTGTAGTTTCTAAAACATCTACAGGTTATTCTCTAAAAGATCTTATGGTAGGTTCTGAAGGTACACTTGGAATTATAACAGAATTAACACTAAGAATAGTTCCACAAGCTAAACATACAATTTCTTTAATAGTTCCATTTGAAACACTAGAAGATTGTATAGCTACAGTTCCAGTACTATTTAGAGCTCACTTAAAACCACAAGCTATAGAATTTATGGAAAGAAAAATTATTATAGCATCTGAAAAATACATAGGTAAGGAAACATTCCCTAAAAACATAGAAGGTACAGATGTTAATGCTTACCTACTTATCACCTTCGATGGTGACAACGAAGATGAAATCGACCTACAAATGGAACAAGCTGCAGAACTATTAGTAGAAAATGGAGCAATCGATGTACTAGTAGCAGATACACCAAATGCAATAAAAGACGCATGGGCAGCAAGAAGCTCCTTCCTAGAAGCAATCGACAGCCAATACAAACTAGTAGATGAGTGCGACGTGGTAGTTCCAATCAACAAGATAGCAGAATTCATCAACTTCGTAAATGAAGCAGGCGAAAAATATGACTTCGACGTTCAATCATTTGGTCACGCTGGTGATGGTAACCTCCACATTTACGCAGTATCAAATGACGAAGACAAAAAAGAAGAATTCAACAAACAAGTTCATGATTTCATGGAAGAAATCTATACAAAAGCCTATGAATTTGGTGGACAACTATCAGGTGAACACGGTATAGGCCACGGTAAACTACAATACATGAGAGAATTTGAAGGAGAAATAAATACAAATCTAATCAGGGGAATCAAAAAAGTATTCGACCCTAACATGATTCTAAATCCAGGAAAAGTTGTATCTGTAGACTAAGGACAGATCAATGAAATACCTAAAAGAATTTGTAATCCTGTGCGCATGCCTATTTCTAGGCGTGCTCACAAGGAAAATAATTAACTTTCCTGTTCCAGAAGCAGTTTATGGAATGTTTTATCTTTTCCTAGCGCTTCGCTTCAATATCTTAAAGGTAGAAGATGTAAAAACAACATCAGATGGTATTTTAATTAACCTAGCATTTTTATTTGTACCTGTAGGTGTAGGAATAATGGCCAATTACGATGTAATAAAAGGCAAAATCCCTGCCCTAGTAATTTCAGTATTAATTGGAACAGCAGTAACAATGATTGTAACAGGTTTAGTAGTGCAAACCTTGCAAAAAAGGAGAAAATAGATATGGAAGCAATATTTAATAACCAATATTTTGGAATAATCCTCTCCTTTGCAGCCTATGAAATCGCCAAATGGATAAACTCAAAATTAAAAACCGCCCTAGCAAATCCTTTGCTAATAGCAATCTTACTTATAGTAGGATTCTTATATGTAACAGGAATCCCTTATGAATACTATAAGCTTGGCGGAGACTTCATAGCATTTTTCATAGGACCAGCAACAGTTGCAATGATCATAGACCTTTACATAAACCTCGATGTCCTAAAGAAAAACATCATACCAATCCTGGTAGGGGTTTTGATAGGATCAATAGTATCAATGCTACTAGCCATAGGACTAACAAAAGTATTAGGTCTTGGAAAAGATTTAACAGTATCCTTAATACCACAATCAATAACAACAGCAATAGCAATATCCCTATCTGGAGAATACCAAGGAATCGTTGCTCTAACAGCTATAACAGTAGTAATAAGAGGAGTGACAGGAGCAGTAATAGCTCCACTTGTAATGAAAATCTTCAAGATAACAGACCCAGTAGCTCAAGGAGTTGCAATAGGCACATCATCCCACGCCGTTGGCACATCAGAAGCTAGGATGATGGGAGAAGTCCAAGGAGCAATGAGTGGTTTATCAATTGCTATAGCAGGAATAATGACAGTTATATTAATGCCAGTGGCAATAATGATAGTAGGAATAGTATTTTAACTTTAAAGGGGCTTACAAAAGCCCCTTTTAAAAATCCCCTCTTTTATTCATAGATAAATATTATTATTTTTCTTTATTATCCAAGATAATATTATTATTTAGCTTAATTCTTCGTTATTTTATCTTTTATTAAATGATTATTTTTTACTATTGAATCTTCGTACCTAGGGGGAACCCAAGGGGGCGGCAGATGCCCTGTAGGACTCCCCAAAAGTTGTAGCTAGAAAAGAGGCTGCAATGAAAAAATATAGTTTAGAATTAAAGAAAAAAGTAATAAAAGAATACGAAGAAGGCGAAATAAGTTTAAATAAATTAGCAAGAAA
>NZ_JAMXSM010000016.1:0-37599 GCF_026131665.1 Anaerococcus sp. NML200574
AAAGTTGTGTAAAATTAAGAAAAGCTCCATTCCTATAGGAATGGACAAACATTGATACATAAAAAATGTATCAACCCTTACCCTAATGTCAGGATTTAGGTTGATACACAAAATTATTTACAGACCCAATTATTTGTTTATTTGACCACTGGTTTAAACACCATATCACAAAACCTTAATTCTTTATTCAATCCAATTATCCCTATCTCCTTTATACATGTTTTATCTCCTTTCTCAATTATAATCCTATTATCATTTTTCGTAATCGTATTCATTTCTTGATAGTCCTTATATGATGCATCTATACGTACATACCCTAATCTATATGATCCATTTATATGATTCACACATAATGGTTTTTGATTTGGCTCATATCTAGAAACAACAAAAGGTAATCTAATATTTTGAAATACAAAAAAACTAAAATACGCTTTTTGCTCTTTATAGTTCTTTCTACTCCAATGCATTGTCTTTTTAGAAACTTTAAACCCTTTGCTCATAAGTTCTTGCTTTGTTTTTTCAATATTAACAAGTGTTTTCCCATTTCTATGTTCAATTGATGTATTCTTCAAATCGAAATCTTCCAATGCAAAATCGCACCATGAGTTTTTCGCCTTATACCAATACCACCATTTTTTTGCTGGGTATCTACCATATAAAAATAATAAACCTAATCCCCCTGGTAAATATTTTTTCTTAATGGTAAATATTTCTAAAAAGGGTCCATCATCTAACCAAATAAAAAAGTTATTTGCTTTATTAATATTTTTAGAGCCCCACTCAATTTTAAAGCCCATTTCAGTGATTTTTTTTGAAGCCTCTTGTAAATTATCAACCCTACATGATATGTGACTCAATTTTAGCATTTATTTTATCTCCTTATTATATTTTCCAATTTTCTACTTTACCCCTGATTCTCATAAAACTTCTATATAGTCCTTCTTCTTTTATTAAATCTCTGTGTTTTCCTCTTTGAACAATTTCCCCATTATCTAATACAAGTATTTGGTCTGCTTCCTCTATTGTTACAATTCTATGGGCAATAATAATTACAGTTTTTCCTTTACTTAAATTAGATATGGCTCTTTGTATTAAATATTCATTTTCTGGATCTATGCTAGATGTCGCTTCATCTAATATGATTATAGGAGCATCTTTTAGCATAGCCCTAGCTATAGATATTCTCTGTTTTTCTCCTCCTGATAAGGCTTCACCACCTTCACCAACAATTGTCTTATAGCCATTTGGTAATTTCATAATAAAGTCATGGCACTGAGCTTTTTTTGCTGCATTAATTACTTCTTCTTCGCTAGCAGTAGGCTTTCCAAATTTTATATTATTTTCGATTGTATCATTAAATAGATATACTTTTTGAAATACTGTGCTTATATTAGAAAGTAGACTGGATAAGGTTAAGTCCCTTATATCTACATCTCCAATTTTTATACTACCTTCCTTTACATCATAAAAACGTGAAATAAGATTACATATTGTCGTTTTACCTGAACCTGATGGGCCGACTATAGCTGTTATTGTTTTTTCTGGAATTTCAAAGGAAACATCTTTTATAATAGGTGTCTTATCGTATGAAAAACTTACTCTATCAAAGATAATATTATGATTTTTTAAGGGCAAATCTTTTCCTTTTTCATCTAAAAAGTCTACACTCTCCATTTTGTCCAAATTATCCAATGTTTTATCCAAAATCTCTAACACATGGGTTGCCGAGTTTACATTTTCTACAGAAGCAAACATAATAAAGGAAAATATAAACACAGCAATCATAATAGGCATTTCTATTTGAGCCTTTATAGTCATAATTCCAGCAAATATAACAATTAAAATTGATGCTAGTTTCAACGAAAATAGATGTAAGCAGTTGAAGGGTGTGTACTGACTTTCAATTTTAATATTAGTCTGTTTGCTACTTAAAATAGCCTCATTAAAATTCTTAAGACTAGCATCATCTTTATTAAAAGCCCTAATTGTTGGAAGTCCCATTACAAGCTCCATTGTGGCTTCCACCAAATTATTTTGAGCCTTATGGTAAGGAATAGAGTTTTTTTCAGAAAAACTGCCAAGCAGTACTAGGAATATATATGAAGTCAATACCCCCGAAACAGCTATTATCGCTAATTTCCAAGACAAAAAGGAGATACTAAGTATCATGACAGCTGCCATTATATAGCCATTAATCACAATATCTATCATTTTCATGGCATAATTTTCAAAAAAAGATAAATCCGTAGTCACAGCACTAGTAAGTTCTCCTGGGTTGTTTTCTTGAAAAAATCCAAGTGCTACTCTTTTTAGTATATCACCGATTTGAATTCTTTGGTCAGCGGTTACTTCATAGCCTATACTTTCTTGATTTACAGCCTTAAGGTAGGAAGTGGCATATCTTCCCAGAACAAATATAATCATTGATATTGTGACTATAAGTATTTCTTTCTTTCCATAATTACCTTTATCAAAATAGTTCTTAAGAATGAGGTTGAATACGTATACCGATAACATAATAGGCATAGAAATAAAAACAGAGTTTAAAAATGAATAGACAAAACCTTTTCTCATTCTTTTTTTATATTTTTTGGCCCATTTTAAAATTCTACCTGTAGTTTTAAACATAGCTCTCTCCTCCTGTATTAAAAACAGTAGACTTTGTTTTTGCCCCTATATGGGATAACCACATATCTTTATATAGGATAGATCGTTTAAGAAGTTCGTCATGACTTCCTACGTCTAATATTTTCTTGTTGTTTAACAAAACTATTTTATTTGCATCTTTTACAGTAGACAATCGATGAGCTACTACTATCAATGTTTTGTTTTTTGTTAAAAGTTTAATTGCTTCTTGTATTTTTTCTTCATTGTCTGGATCTATAAATGCTGTAGCTTCATCAAGTAGGATTATAGGTGAATCCTTTAACATCATTCGAGCTATAGAAAGTCTTTGCCTTTGTCCTCCCGATAGTTTACTTCCAAGGCTTCCTACATTTGAATTGTATCCATCTTCAAGTTCCATAATAAAATCATGACAAGCGCAGATTTTTGACACCTCTATTACTTCTTCATCACTTGCATTAGAATTTCCCATTCGTATGTTTTCCATGATGCTTTCGTTAAATAAGAAGTTATCTTGAGATACATAGCCAAGCAAATCATTAAGCTGTTTCAAAGGTATATTTTTGATATTTTTCCCACCTATTGTTATTTCGCCTTTATCTATATCCCAATATCTTAAAATAAGTTTAACAATAGTGGATTTTCCTGATCCAGATGGTCCAACAATGGCTGTAAAAGAATTTGCAGCTATATCTAAGTTTATGTTATCTAAGACTGTATTTTCATCATCATAAGAAAAAGATACATCTTTAAATTTTATGTTCATTGTATCTACATCAACTTCTCTATCAGTGGAAATAAGGTTGGGTATTTGTAAAATTTCATTTATATCCTTTATTGCATATTCTATACTTTTTAACAGATTTACATAGTTTGTAAACTGTGTAAGAGGACTAACTATCCCTAGGGAAAGCATTAAGCATATGCAAAAGTCAGCTGGAGTTAAAGATCCTTTTAAATATAAAATCATTCCTACTGGTAAGGTCCCTAGAAATGTTGATGGTAACACAGAGCTTGCAAAATTCATAATATTCCATGTTGATTTAAACCAATTTAAAGTATGCTCCTTATATCCATTTACAGCGTCCTTATATTTCTGGTAGGATTGGCTATCCTGATTAAAGGTTTTTATTACTTCAATACCACTAATGTATTCTACAATCGTAGAATTCATGTATTTATTTGACTTCATCTGAGCCTCATAAAGTTCATTAAAGTTTCCCATGAGTTTTTTATATGCAATTAGAGCCAAAGGAACCGTAAGAAGCATCGCCAGTGTCATTTCCCAGCTTATGAATAACATGAAGATTGCAATAGCCACTGATAAAAATAAAGCAGATATACATTCTGGTATGATATGGGCGAGAGGCAGTTCAATTGTTTCAACCCTATCTACAATAATCGACTTATACTCCCCTATTGTCTTTTTTGACGCATTTCCCATAGAAATATTAAGTAATTTTTCACCTAATCTTTCTCGAATACTTCTTAAAATTGTATAAGCAGATATATGTGATAATGATGTTGATATTCCATGGCAAATATACCTTACTGCATAGGATATGATTGCAATAGCTCCATAATATACGACACATTCTATATTTGCCTTCTGCTCCATAAATGCTACAATTAGCCTATATACCGCCCAATAAGGTATGATACTAGAAAGCACACCAATAATTGCCATAATTACTGACAAAATTAACTTATCTTTGCAATTCGATGCAAATTCAAAAATTGTTTTTATCCAATTATTATTCAACAAAACCACCATCCTATTCTATTTATTAATACTTCTATATTGTTTCACCATGTCACTGGTCCTACTTTATTTTTAATATATTTTAATATATTATAAATAATATTAAATTATACTTTTATAGCCTTTTATATTTGATTATCACAAAAATAATCCTTTAATTTTTCATTTCCCTTATTGTTTAAAAAATAAGAATCCTTAATTTCTCCATCTTCCAGATGTATAACATAATCACAAGTTTCTAAAATCAGCTCATAATCATGAGTTACAATAATTTTAGTTACATCGTCTGAAAGTTCCTTTACAAAATTTGAAAACTCAAGCATATTGTCCCTATCAAGTCCTGAAGTAGGCTCATCAAAGATTAAAATTTCCCTTTTAGAGACTAATGCTGTAATTATAGCAAGTCTTTGTTTTTCTCCTCCTGATAAAGTCATAGGATGGGAATCAAATTTACTCTTTAAATTAAATTTATCCAATATTTCATTTATCTTACTATCATCAATTTTATCAGTTGAAATTCGTATCTCCTCATTTACGCTTTCCGTAAATAGTTGATGATTAACGTCTTGCATTACTAAAAATGACTTTTTAAGCATTTCTTTATTTGTATGTGTTTTCCCATCAATCACAGTTTTTCCATTAAACTTTCTTTCTAAACCGCATAGACACCTTGAAAAAGTGGTTTTCCCTGTGCCATTATTGCCAATTATTGCAATTGTATGATTTTTGGGAATTAAACAATTTTTTATATTTAGAATTTGTTTATCCTTATTGTAAGAAAAGAAAAAGTTTTCGATGCTAATAAAATTTTTACCAACTCTAGTTTTATTTTTATTTCCTTTGCACATTATAATGTTTCTTGTTCTTAATCCTAATGTCTCATAATCAGGTTCATTAATATTTTTAAAGGAAATAGATGAATAAGTTTTCTTAACCTCTCCATTTTCTAAAAAAATCACTTCATCTATCAAATCCATCAAATAATAAATTCTATGCTCAGCTATAATTATTGTTTTATTTTGTTTTTTCCAATATTTGATAACTTCACTTAGTTTTTTTATAGCACATTTATCTAGATTAGACGAAGGCTCATCCATTACAATAATATCTGGATTGCTTACTGCTAGTGAAGCACATGCTATTAACTGTTTTTCTCCTCCTGATAAATTAAATATATCTTTATCTAATAGGTGGTCTATTTTGAATTTGTCAATTACATTTTCTAAATTTTTACATATTGTTTTTTTATCAACTCCTTGATTTTCTAAGTTAAATACTAATTCACTAGTTGTATCTATATTGTAAAACTGGCTTCTGGGATTTTGAAATACAGTACCTACTTTTTTTGATAATTCATACATAGGAATATTCTCAATATTTTCGCCATATATTTTACATTCCCCATGAAGATCGCCTTTATAAAAAATAGGAATTAAGCGATTTATAGTTCTTATAATTGAAGTTTTCCCGCAACCACTTTTTCCGCACAAAAGGTAAACTTTTCCTTTTTCAAAATCTAAATTAATATTTTTAATAGCATCTACTTTATCATTTTGGTATTTGAAACTTACATCATCTAACTTAATCATAGATTCACCTTATCAAAGAAATAAATAGCCCAACATAATATACAGGAAGTTATAAAGACGACATCTAAAAACTTAATCTTTATATCAAAATAATTAGTTCTTTTTATTGGATTATCAATTCCACGAGTCAATGAAGCTGCTATTAACTCATCACCTATTGTAATTGTTGATACTATAAATGGAATAATTCTATACTCAAACATTTTTGCAGGACCATTTTTCCATGAAATAGCTCTCATAATCATCGCATCTTGGATATAAGAATATTCTTCTTTCATTGTTGGGAACATACGCAATAATACAGAAAATGGTACAATTAGCGTTTTAGGAATTTTTAATTTTTCCATGGCTAAAATAAATTCACTGACCTTTGTTGTAACAAATAAATAATATGCCATTATAAAACCTGGTAACATATGCGTAAATATTCCTACCATAGCACCTAATATGAAATTCAATGTTCCTTTAATATTATTACTTAAATTACCATCTATAAAAAATAGCAAACCATATAAAAAAAGTAACTTTACAAAAAGTGTTACCTTACCATCAATAAATAGCAAGACTATGGGGGTCAGTGACAAAAATATTCTCACATAGAACATATTGCCCTGAGTCCCTCCACTAACTAAAATGGTACTAATAGTAAGCACCAATAAAATTTTTGTCCTTGGATCTAATTGGAATAATTTTTTTTGATTGATATTCATAATTTTATTTTATTCCAATTCTCATAAAATGTTTCTTAAATATGCGCACACCTAATTTTGCTCCGATGAGTCCTGAAATGAAAGTAATAATAATTATAACTGGTAATGTCCATGTTGGGGTTAGAGACATTAAAGTATCTACATAATCTTTTCCATAAGTTTCTAATTGAGAAGCAAAAAAATTTGTTCTATCTATATACATTCTTAAGCTAAACCCTACACTCCATAAGGAAAAAATTGCATAGCCCAATATTGATCTTTTTAAATCTTTATATCCTCCTGATTTCATAACTAAATCAGCCAATAGACCAAAAACAATCCCAAATAAAAGTACAATTACCCCACTCCCCATAAGGAAAAATACTAATCCTGATAAAACTCCCATTAATGATACCATTCCAAATTTATCTACTTTTGAAATATATAAGATACATGGTATTGCGCCAAATATAGCCATTACCCCTCCTAAGAAAGGAATCATGATTGGTAAATATCCCAACATCATAGACGCAAATATTACTACTAAATATAAAGCAGTAAATATTCCAACTGTCATTAAATCTTTAACTTGTAATTTTTTATTCATTTTTTCTTCAATCCTTTCACATTAAATCAATTTAACCTGATTTTTAAATCTTTACATTCTCTTTTATTAATCCACATCGAAACAAATACATCAATATTTATGACGATAAACTCAATTATTCTCTAAAACAGCCAGAATCTTTTGATTTTTTTATATATAGAACTATAACATCAATTTCTGACTGAAATAAATTTATAAATTTATTTCAATACACAGTTATTTAAAAACTTATTTATTTTTGTTTAGATCAACTCTTTTTTCTCAATTTAAATCTCCCACCTCATTATCTTGAGATATCTACCAACTTCACCAATTAAATTACTTCAATCTAGAACTATGTGTAGTTAAAACAGAAAATAAACATATTAAGAGAAGTTATTCGTGTAATAATTTCTAGTAACTAAAAAATTTTGACCTTTTCCAATTTATATACTCGTTTTTTTAATGAAACATAATTTACTCATACTTATCATTATAGGACATGATATTTCCCAGATTTACGATAACATTTTAAACATTTGATATCTTTTATATATTAACTTCAATATAATGATATCTCAGTATTTTACTTCAGTTGAATCTCTATCTGTAATAAACTTAACTTGTTCACGTCATCTGCTTCAATATTTTTATGGTCTATAAAAACATTTTCAATTGTTTGTTTTTTATAAGTATCTTATTATAATACTAGATCTGATTATTAATAATGAGATTAGACACATATTTTGCATTATCCTTATTTTCAACACAAGAAACATGATCCCCTGGAATCTCATGTATACTAAATTGACCTAAGCAAAACTTTTTCCAATAGTTTATAACATTTTGTTTCTCCATTTGTACTAAATCAAAGTTTTCCTTCGCTGATAAATATCTTACTCTCCCAATGTAAGGAAATGGCTCATAATTTGAGCTGTTAAATGTTGATATATAAGTTTGATAAGTCGTTTTCAAAAACTCATAACCTATTTCTTCATTAGTCACATCCCAAATAGTTTTAGCATATAGCTTCATCCTTTCTTCCAAATCTAAAGAAAATAATTCTCTTAATGAATTAAATAATTTTATATGTTTTGGTTTTTCTCCCAAATATTCTAATAAAGAAATTTCCTTATTAGTCTTTATTGTTTTATATATTTCTGACACCACACTGTTTAGTTCATTATCATCAATGTCTTTAATTACCATGTGTGGGGTTATGTTATAATTTGGCAAGAACATAAGCTCTATAATTTTTTCATCTATTCTCTTTTTAGGAGATGGGTAACTGTCTAATAACACTAAATCATCTATTGCAATATGTTTTTTCATCAAGTGATGTGCTGTTTCTAAAGCTAAACAGCCTCCCGAACAATAACCTATCAACTGTACTTTTTTGTATCCTGTAGCAAAGATTAATTCTGAATACTCTCTACTTATCGCTGGAACAAGATCCTCATTACTTACACTGTTATATAAATTACTATCCTTAACAGTAATGCATGCAATACTCGAGCTATTGTCTTTTAATAAATTATCAATAACATATTTCATACTATTCATTGTTCCGAAGCCAGCATGAAAAATTACCCTTAGTAACTCATGCCCCTCATTAAGAATTGTTATTTGCCCAATATTCCCTGTTTTTTTTGAATCTTTGCTTTGCTCTTTAATTTCTGGTTTATCAATAATTATTTCTAATAGGTCTGATATTCTAGGTTTACTCAACAACTGCCTGAAAATCATATCATAATCTATTTTATTATTACCTTCATTATATAAAAGCTCTTTTATCTCATTTGCCATTTGTGCCAAAAGAAGCGAGTCAGCTCCACATTCGTATAAATCACTATATATATTAACCTCATCATTTTTTAATGTGTTCCTAGCCAAGCCACAAATACTTCTAAGCAAAGAATTGTTTTCTCCTTCGCAATGGATGTTGTTCTCCTCTTTCCCTTTACTTTCAGTTAATTTATCCATTCCTAAAATATTTTTTTTCGCGAAAAAAATTTCAATGTTATTGTAATTAAATTTATTTTTTTCACCTAACGAAAAAATTTTGCTTGATATTTCTTTGCCGTTATGATTGCTAATCACATTAATCCAATTTTTCCTGTTGAAATAAATTGGATTCTTAGACTCTGACTCACTCCTTTTATTCATAAAAAACAATTGTGTCATAAGTATCCAAGGTTCATCAATGACTGGTTCCAATATTATAAGCCAACCATCATTTTTTAGAACTTTTTCTATGTTAGAAATTGTAAAACTTAAATTTTCTGCATTTTCTAATACACCAACAGCAAGAACAATATCATATTCATTTTCTTTTAAATTTTGATCATCAAATCTTTTGTCTATATCTATTTGTTTGTATTCTACATTATCATAATCATCAAACTTACCCTTAGCATTTGACAAGAAAGATAGAGCTATATCTGTGAAATCATATCTGTAGTGTAGTCTTTTTTCATTAAACATTTGTAATATAGTTTTCGTAGTGTTCCCTGTTCCTGCTCCTAATTCAAGAATTTTAACACATTTGTCTACATAAGATTTTGTATTCAATATTTCATCTATTGCTGTCTTTATAATTTCGTTATAATATTTGCAAAAAATATTATCACCATATATGGATTCCACAACTCTAAAATTCCCTTGAGGAAATAGAATAGATATTGGTTCTATTTTTCCATTAAGAATATCAATAATATTCTCTGAAATTTTAACTATATAGTCTAAAACATCTGGATTTCCAATTCTTTGAGTCCATCTGGATTTCAAAAGATCCATATCTATTTTTTGCTTAAGCAATTCCATTCCCTCGTTAAGGACAATATAGTTATTCTCTTTTTTTTCTAAATAACCACATTTTTCCAGATGATCTTCCCATTTATTAATAATCCAATGATAATTATTAATAACTTCTGATTTGTAATCCAAATTTTGGTTACTAAAATCTATACCCCCTCTAATCTTTATCAAAGTTCTTAACATCACTTGGTTAGAAAAATCATCTCTTTCTTTTAATATATTTTTAACCTCCATAACACTAAAAGTATCTTCACTTTTTTGTTTGTCAGAAAAGCTAAGAGTTTTTGATTTTACATTATTAAAATCGTCAATGTCTCCATAATAATTTTTCTGTTTCGATAGATCATCGTTAAATAAAGCTTTATTACTTTCTAACCCATTTTTTTCATAAATATATGATATAGGTACATTAAAAAATGCTGAATCAGAAAAACAATTTAATAATTCTAAATAACTTTCTACTATTGCTTTTGATAATTCTTTTGAAAAAACACCTGATCTCAAATCAAAGTTAACTATTAATTCTTGATTTACTTCCATAACTTGACAATCCATAAAAACTTGAGGAGTTTCACTTAACCCTTCCTCTTGTAAGTGAATGTATTTATAATCAGATGAACTTACACCTAATGCACTCGTAAAAACAAATGGAAATATACTATTTCTCTTAGCTGTATTCTTCCTAATTGCACGAATAGTTTCTACTCCTGTAAATGTTTCATGCTTTAAATCATCAATAATCTGTTCTTGTATCTTTTCTAATAAATCACAAAAAAGTTGCTTATTGTTTACTTCAACTTCCAAAAGACTCGTTGCTGTAAAATCATTTACAATATCTATCCCATCATATTTTTTTGGTCTATTCATGGTTGTTAAATTAAGAGAAAATTTAGAATTAGAACTCCAGTTGTTAATTATAATGGCCATTATTGTTATCAAAAAAGATGTTTGCGTAAAACCTAATTTCGCTAAATTCGATTTTATTTTAGTCCATTTAATAGTATCAGCTTTAATCTGCATTCTCTCAAATTTATCTTGAATTGTAGTGTTTTGGATTGGTAATATAGGTGAACTTGGGAGCGTAGGGATTCTACTCTCCCAAAACTCTTTATCTGATAAGTATTTTGAGCTTTTCTTTAGAGAAAGTTGGCTCATTCTAATCTCTTTGAGATTGTAAATACTATTTGAAATAGTTACATTATTGAAATAATTATTTTCAAATTCTTTCAATAAAATCCAAATACTAGTCCAATCTAAAATCAAAAAATCAAAAGAAAGGTGAAGTAAGCTGTAATTATCCACTTGACTTACAACTATATCAAATAACGGCCATATATTAGTTTTATATCTTTTCCCCTTCAATCTCTCTCTTGTTGAGTTTACTTTTCCATTTATACCTATACCTTCATTAAATTCAACTGTGTAATACAAGTCTCTTTTTAGTATTTTTTGTGTATTATTTGATGTAAATATTGAACGTAAGGCTTCATGTTCTTTTATTATATTATTCCAAACATCCTCTGTTCTGCTCTTTTCTAATAATGGCAACCTTACTTCCATATAAACATGACTTGAAACCCCACCTAATTCAAAGTGATTCTCTCTACCTAATAAATATGCACTTTGAATTTCTGTTAGAGGAATTTCATTATCCCCTAACACACAAGAAGAATTAATGCTGTCTTTATTTAATATAGTAACAATTTCGTTTTTATATTTTTTTAAAAAATCTATATCCTCTTTTTTAGGTATTCCACTGGTAGACCTGTAATTTAATTCTTCTTTATTAGCAAATACCTCAAGCCCATTTCTGTATAGTTCTATTAACTTACTTTCTATTCCCATGATCTTCACCTCCATTATTTTTTAATATGAATAACTTTTGATTAAAATCTTCTAACCAATCTCCATTCTTTGGTTCAAATGTCAAGAGTTCAAATCCTAGTTTTTTAAACATCTCTATCCATTGATTCATTTTCAAAAAGGTAATGTTTTCTTCATTACGAATATCATCTGCTTCTGTCATCATAAATACTTGGGATATTAAAATTTCTGGCGATTCATCTACAGCCTCTACAATCATTAAAATACCATCATCTTTTAGTATTTTTTTAATATACATTAATGAATTTTCAATGTTTCTAGCGTTATTTAATACCCCTACAGCTATTATTAAGTCAACTTTGCTGCCGACTTGTTTGTAAGATTCATCATCATCTATATTTATAATCCCATATTCTATACCTTTATACTCTCTAAATGCATCTTTTGCTTTTTCTATAAAATAAGGAGATATATCCGTGAAAATATATTTGTCGTATTCTATATTAGATACTATTTTTTCTGTAGTAGATGCTGTTCCTCCTCCCAGTTCTAAAATTGTTATATTTTTTTCGTTTAACAATTCTTTTATATTACTAACTATTAATTCATTCAAGTATATCGCTATTGCTGTTTTAGAATATAATCCTTTAGCAATTTCATCGCCACCCTTTGAAAATAAAATTTCATTGGCATTAACTTTACTATTTAATAAATCATTTAATAGTCTAGCATTTTCCCTAAAATATTGAAACACATTCATCGGCATTGCTTTTGTGTTCCATTTGCTTTCTAGTAAATCCCATTTTCCAATTAGAACATTCCAATCTATTCTTTTCGATTTAATAATAATGCTATCATCTTTTTTTTCTAAATAATTAAAAGACTCCAGATGAAGTATCCATCTTTCCATTATTATCTTATACTTTTCACTAATCCCTATTTTATTAAATAATATCGAAATAGGAATACTATTTTCTGATATGTGTTTAGTTAAATAATAAAACATAGTGTCTCTACTAATCTTATTTAACTCATTAATAGATTCTTTTACGCTATAGCAATTAATTTCAGTACGCTTAAAAATATAAGGATCAATATATTTAGTGGTATCATTCAATTTTGTTTTAGGATATCCTAAGCTCCCCATTAGTTTTTGCCATAACACAGCAATTTCTAAATCATGTTGAATTTCTATACCACTTAATTGTTCTTCATTTATCTCATTAAAAATAAACTTCTTTAAATCATCTTTTACAGCTTTAACCCAGATATTTCTATATATATAGCTCTTATTGTATTCATCAGCCTGATATAGGACTGATATCCAAGGTTTGTTGCATCCCACTCTATAATCACCCTCTAAAAAACTTGGAATAAGATCTATCTCGGGTACATTGGGGGATTGTTCCCAAAAAACTGGTCCTAAAGGGCTTGATAAAACTAATCTTCCCGAAGGATATCCAACTACCATAGAAAAAAGCATACGCATATCTGAATCTAAATTATTCTTTCCAATTTCGTTAAAGGCTTTTACTAAAACTTCCACATTGTTTACATTCATCGACAATATATTGCAACATGACTTTTGCTCAATATATTTGTAATTCTCATTTACTACAGTAGTATCCTTTAAAATTTGTTTTATGATTCCTGATACGGGATATGATAGTTGTGTATTTAAATCCACCATTAAATAGGATGCATGGCTTATCATATTAGCTCTATCGACATTTAGTAAAAAATTTCTAACAGCTGGTAAATTGTTATATAAATTTCCAATCTTAATTTTAACATTATGCGAAATAGCAGTATTATAGAGTTCTGATATTTCCCTTACATGAATTGGCTGCTCAAACAACACATTTATTCTTTTTTTTAATAGCTCCTTGGCAATTTTTACACCATTACCTCCAAATACAGAAGAACCTATGGCAACACAGGCAACATCTATATCCTTTGGCAAACTCTCAACACTAGTAAAAATCTTTAAATTGTAATGATCTGCACACTTAACAGAACGATTACTACCATTAGCTAAAAGTCCAATGACTTCAATGTTTTCCATATCTTTTAGTGCTTCAATATAAAATTGCCCAAACCTAGAACCACATACAATAACCTTTTTTATCATAAGCTTCCCTCAACAATACTTCCTTTTCCCTTAGTAACTATTGCACTCAATTCTTTGATGGAAGGATTCTTAAATATATCAAGCAAGTCTATATCCACTAAAAATACTTCTTGAATTTTATTACGAAGTTGAATGGCTTTTAATGAATCTCCTCCTGCTTCAAAAAACTTACAGTGATTATTCTCCACAGAAGTATTTAGTATCTCTTCCCAAATACCTTTCATTTCTTTCTCTATATCAAAATCACCATTACCTATTTTCTCTATCTCTTCAGCTTGTTTAGATGTGTTGTTAACAGAAAAATACTTATCATTATATTTTCTTGTTCTCATCACTGTGCTTTCTTCGTCAAAAGAATTATCAGCAATTTCATTTAAAATATTTACATACTTTTCAAACATTACATCAAGATTTTTCTTACCTAAAACTTCATCAATGCTATCCCAATAGATTTTTAATCCATCATTATAAACCAACGCTTGATTATCTAAAAAAACTTGTGGAGTTTGGCTTAACCCATACACTATTTTCCCTAAACTTTTATCATCATCCCATGAATTTATCCCTATTCCACTAGTAAATACTATAGGCATTAATACTAATTTATCAGTTTCAACTTTTCTTAGCTCCTTTTGCATTTCTATTCCCGAAAATAATTCATGATTTAGATCATTTATTAATCTTTTTTGTATCTCTTTAAATCTATCCAATAATTTTTTATACTTAGCATTATCGATTTCAAGTAAAAGTAAAGTTGTAAAATCTCCCAAAATTTCATTTATCTCTTTATCTATTTGTGGTCTATTGAATCTCGTAACATTTATTGTAAAATTTTCATTCTCGCTAACTTCTCTTATTGCTTCAGCATATACACCTATTAATAACGATGTTATTGTAAGGTTGTTTTTACTTGCAATATCCTTTATTGCTTCCCACTTAATAGGTTCAATATATGCTTCTCTTCTAATAAATTTTGTTCCTTTTGTAATTGGATTATTTTGATAATTATTTATAATAGGTGCTTTTAAAAATCCATCCACGCGTTTTAACCAATATTCTTTATCCTCAGAATATTTTTGTGTGTTTTTTAATTTATTTGAGTAGTCAACATATTTTCTAAAGGTTGAATTACTAGCTTTATAATCTTCTTTTCCATATTTATATATATTAGACCACTGTTCTAATACATAGAACATGCTCCATCCATCCAAAATTATATTGTCAAAGCTTATATGAATCATATCCGCCTTGCTTTCATGTTGACTAATTCTTATATCAAAGACAGGCCATTGATTTATATTAAGGACTTGCTGCGACATACTGTTGCGAATTGCAACCTCCGAATCCACACTAGTCATTATTTTATAATATGGTACATCTGATAATATTTTCTGCTTACCATTGTCAGTTATAACAGCTCTTAACATGGGATGAATATCTATTAAATGATTCCACGCCTGTTCTAGTTTATCTATATCTATATTCATAGATTCAATTTCAAAATAGCAATGAGTGGAAACACCTCCTAAAATCATATCTTCATTTCTTCCAATATAATAGGCTTGTTGAACTTCTGTTAAGTCAAATTCTTCACCATTAAGAGTATCTTCTATTACACTAATTTTATCCACAAAATTATGTCCTTTGAGCCTATCTTTAACTATTTTTGCCTGACTTTCTATAGTAATATTTTCCATTACATCTTTTATGCTGAATTTGATGCCGTATTTGTTTTCTATTTTAGTTGCTAATCTTGTAGCAATTAAAGAATCACCACCACTAGAAAAGAAATTTGTTCCAGTTGTTATGCGTTTTTCAAAGACCTCATTCCATAGGTTTCTGATTTCTTCTAATTCCTTTTGTCGTAAATTTTCACTAAAATTCGGTCTGGATATTTCTCTATATATATACTTTTCTTCCAATTGTTTTCTATCTATTTTCCCATTTTTATTTTGAGGCATGTTTTCAATAAATACTATATCATCAGGCACCATATAAATAGGTACTTTTCTTTTTAATTCGTCTTTAATAAATTCAGGGTCAACTCTCGACTTTTTTAGCTCCAATATATAAATCATGCTTTCTCCAATAAAGCCTTGTTTAATGCATTTAAGACCTGAATCACTAAAAAGATCATTCCACTCATGAATACTAATAATAGAATCATCATATCCAGCAAAATTATTAAGAATACTTGTGGTTATATCTTGAATTCCTAATCTTTTTTTTGGTTCAACCATTATAATCTTCCCATCATATGCTAAAAGATTTTTTAATTCATTTAATGATTCTTTCACATTTATATCTCTATGAATTGAATTAAATGCTAAAACATACTGCACTGTTCTGTGAAAACTTTCAATGTCATTTTCATGTAAACTTTTGGCACTAAAATCTCCAGATATTTGTTTTAACTTATTAAGGGATTTATCTAAATAAACGTGCATATTATTGTTTGAAATCGAACTTATTCTTTCTGATATCAAATCATCTCTTGAGTCATAATCAAAAATAATATTTTTTTGATTGCAATCCATATCCTTTTGCATGTAATCTAATATATATTCTATTACTTTATTATACCAAGGTAGCATTTTGCTCAAATTAACAGGAGATAACATAGGATAATCATGGTAGAAAAACTCTATCGGATTTATTTTTCCTTGTATTATCCCTAATAGATTGCTATTTATTAAAAGAAGTATCTCATTTAATTTAGAGTTGTTATTTTCAATTCCTATATTCTTGATTTTTTCAAAATTATCATAGTTTGATTTATTTAAACAATAAGTATCTTTACTACTTTTTAATATAATCTCTTTCTTACATAAATTAGAAATCCATAACTTTATTACATTTTTTAAAGAATCAGCAGGATTTATTTTTGATATGATTTCCTCATAAGTTACACAATTGCCGTCTGCAAATATCTTACACTCCTTAATAATATTTAAAATAATTCGATCTACACTTGAGTCCAATTCATTTATAAAAGATTCATAAGCATATTTTTGTGATATTTCTTCATTCCCATCTGGTATTGATACTGATTTCTGATTAAACTCTTCATCGGCAATGCCCTCAACAAAACCTATCAATTTGTTTATATTCCCATCTTTAATAACTAAAGCAACTGATTTATTAACACAATCAAATAAATTTAATGCATTCTCGATCTCCCCAAGTTCAATTCTATGACCTTTAATTTTTACTTGAGTGTCTTTTCTTCCGAGAAATTCAATAGTACCATCATTCCAAAATCTTCCATTATCTCCAGTTTTATACCATCTAAGTCCATCTTCTTCAAAATACTTTCTATTAGTTAGGTCTTCATCTCCATGGTAGCATTTAGCAACACCAACTCCACCAATTAGAAGTTCTCCCTTAACATAATTAGGGCATATTCTACCCAATTCATCTACTACTCTATAGACTTGGTTTTTAAGTGGTCTTCCATATGGAATTGATATCCAGTCTTTTGGGATTTCCATTGGTACATTTAAATAATTTGACCATATAGATGCTTCTGTTGCCCCGCCCATAGCTACAACAATGGAATTTTCTTTTTCGCTTAACTTGTAAAATCTTCCTGGTAGATCTTTTGCTATCCAATCTCCTGATAACATAACAATTCTAAGTGGCAAGCTTTTCTTTTCACCCTCTGCCATAGTTACGAGCATGTCAAAAAGTATAGGTACAGAGTCCCATATACTTACCTTATATTTTTCAATAATTCTAATCCATTCATCAGGATTACGATAATTATCTTCATTAGTTGTTATTAAAGTTCCACCTGTGCCAAGTATTCCAAAAATATCATATACTGATAAGTCAAAGTCTATTGCTGACACCATAAGGAACTAAATTTTTATATATTTATTTATTAAACTTTATTTCTTTCTATTTTTTAAATTTCTGTAAGCCAAAAATAACTTTAAAATGTCATTTACGCTATCTTTTTATTGCAATAAAAAAACGATTGGAATTTTTTACTTTTCTAATCGCTTTAACTGCCTTTATTCTATTGCTTCCAATCCAACATTGCTTTTTCTAACTTTGAAAAATTGCAATTTGCTCTTCTTATAATTCCTGTTTTCTTTTGATTTTTGTATATTTTTTCTACCTTTATCAAGATCTTTGTTTTTATTTTTAAACAAAAAGCATATTCTTTTTGAAATAAGTCTTTATATCTGATATCTTCAAGTTCGTTAAAATCAATTCTTTCATAACAATCAGTCGGTACAGGAATTATTTTCTTAATATCCAATATAGATAATATGTGCATTTTTTCTTTATCAGAATAATATCTGTAGATATCTCCATCTATAGTAATACTATCATCGATCACTTCATAAATTAAAAAATGCTCATCAGAAACATTCTTTCATTTTTTGCGTTTTCCTTTGCAGAAGAAATTGGAATAAAAAAATAGAAAGGTTTTAACCTCTCTGTTTGCTTTAATATTTTACCTTTGGGATGTAGGTAGTGATACACCTTCTTTAATGCTCCACCTTTAACGGTAGCGGGACACCATCTTTATCTGATAAGAGTATAACGTATATTTATAGTAATGTCAAATAAGCAAATTTCCTAATGCCTACTCTTTTATCACTTATATTATACCCTATTTCTTTCATAAATCATTCCTTTCTTCATTCCTATAATTATATTCAAGTTTTTATAATCAATTTACTTATAATATTTACCTATAGTATTTTTTATTTCTTCTTCAATTTCTTTTAAAAAATTCTCTTTATTTTCCTTACCCTTTGCTATATCACTTAATCTCATTTCCCATTTTGCTGTTGTCTTTGGAGATTTAAACTCATCTATAACTATAGTAACTAGGTTTAATCCCTTCCTAGTTGATATTAGGTTTTTCTTTTCTCTTTTTATATAACCTTTGTATATCAAATTTTCTATTATTCCCGCTCTTGTAGCAGGAGTACCAAGTCCTTTTCTTTCAACTTCGACATCCTTAACTAATTCATCATTTCCAGCTATTTCCATAGCTTTTAATAGTGTGTCTTCAGTGAAGTGTTTAGGTGGTTTTGTATATTTCTCTTTTATATCTTTATTTTCAATATATAAAAAATCTCCTATTTTTATATCAGGAAGTTGTATATCTTCTTTCCTCTTTGATTTATATTCTTCTAAATATTTTGTAAATCCTTCTTCAGCAATTATTTTATAAGTGTTTATAAATTCAAACCCGTCAAATTCAGCCACTATCTTTGTTGTATTTTCTACAAGAGGATATCCAAAACTTGCATAGAGTTTATTTGTTATAAGTCTATATACTTTAGCTTCACTTTCCGGGAGATTTGAAATATCCTTATTTAATGAACTTATCGTTGGAATTATTGCATGATGATCTGTAACTTTTTCAGAATTAAAAACTACCTTAATTCTTTCTGTGTCAAAATCATTTTTCCTTATAATATTATTTACAGTGCTTTCTATCATGTCTACTGTCAAATATCTTGAATCTGTTCGTGGATAGGTAATATACTTCTTTTCATACAGGCTTTGGGCATAATCTAGGGTTTGTTTTGCACTGTATCCAAAATACTTATTACATTCTCTTTGAAGTGTTGTTAGATCAAAGGGCAGATTAGGCTTTGTAATCTTTTCTTTTTTAATTACATCGGTTATTTCAATTTTTTCTCCGATTAAATTTTTAAGCTGCTCTGCCACTATCTTGTCATCAATTCTATCTGTCGACAGTGTAAATCCATTCATAGAAATCTCCACTGTATAATATTTTTCTTTTTTAAAACTATTTATCTCATCATCTCTATTCACAATCATTGATAAAGTTGGTGTTTGTACTCTGCCTACACTATAATTTTCATTATATAGACAGGAGTAAAGTCTACTTATGTTCATTCCAACAAGCCAATCAGCTATGGCACGAGCCTTAGCTGAATCAAAAAGATTATCATAGTTACTTCCATCTTTTAAGTTGCTAAATCCTTCTTTTATGGAAGAGTCTTCCATTGAGGAAATCCAAAGACGTTTCATTTTCTTCTTACAATTTGCCATCATATATACAAGTCTAAAGATAGCTTCTCCTTCTCTACCAGCATCACAAGCATTAATAATGGTGTCAACTTCATTACTATTCATTAGTCTTTTAAGAATATTAAACTGTTTTTTAGTTGTCTTCGTTACCTCATACTTGTATTCTTTTGGGATAATAGGTAAATCTTCAGTTCTCCACTTCTTATATCTTTCATCATACACATCAGGATTTGCCATTTGTACTAAATGCCCAACACACCATGAAACAATGTATCCATTTCCCTCATAATATCCATTATTTCTATTTTTTGCTCCTATAACTTTTGCTATTGATGCTGCAACACTTGGTTTTTCTGCGATTACTAATTTCATTTTTCCTCCTTTAGTTTTTTAATAAAAAAATGAGAGATTAAATTTTCAATCCCTCATCTTTTTATAGCTCTACTGATTTTTTATTTTTTCTATAATATTTATTCCATTATCTATTACATCTTCAAACTTTATGTCTCTAGCATAAAGATTTTTCTTCGAATAAGAATTCCATCTGTCTAAAAAAGCTTGATCTGTTTTTAACATTCTCATTAAACTGATGATTTTATCTATATCAAATTCCGTTTTTCTATAATCAAAAGTTCTAATACATGCTTCTTTTAATATCTTGGTATCAATTTCTTTATCTTTTAATTTATAAATTATATAAAGATCATAGTAATCCTTACTTCTACTATTTAAAAACCCCCTAGAGTATATTGTTTGAATTTTTTCTGCCACAATTGTTTCAATAGGATAGGCTTTAATTAAAATATCTTCTTGCCCAAAAGCACTTATATATTTATAATCTATGGGATGTGGTGTGATAACATCACCTGTTGCAATATCAAGCGGTACAATTTGTCTTATATTCTCCATCCTACAAAGTATACTTACACGAAACCCTCCATACTGGTCATCTTCCTTGATTGTACTTATTCCATGTACTTTATAGGATATATCATCTGAATGACTTGCTTCTAGTAATTCTTGTATTATTTTTAATACATTTTCTTCTGATAAATGCATATTTCTTAAAAGAAGATCTATATCTACTGTACTTCTTGAATCTATGCCTACTACATTAGATAAAAGAAAACCTCCTTTAAAAATAAATTTTTCATGATACTTACTCTGTGCTAATTTTTTTAATATGCTTTCCAAAAAATAATATAACATTACTGAATTAAATGGGAGTCCTGATTCTTTGCTTATATTATGACAAATGGCGGTTAACTTTGCTTTATTCATATACCACCTCCATAACTTCCCTTACTTTATCTTCTATTCCCATTTTTCTTGCTATTTCATATAGAGAATGTATATCCTTATCCTTATATTTAAAATAGTAACGAATGAGTTTTACATAAACTTCAGTATCCATTTTTTCTTTGTTGGAAATAAAATCACAAAGTATTCTTTCGTAGGAGTAAACATTCACAATGTTTCCAAACATTGTCTTTTTCTGTATAATTCCTAGATTATAAATAGATTTTTTTACATAATTGATATTAAGTGTATCTTGCTTCTCATTAAATTTATATCCATTGTATACTGTAACATCTATTCTCCATGGAATTTTGTCCGTTACCCCAAGTAGAAACAAAGCTGTCTCATAGGAAAATATCGCCTTTTTATACTGATATTGGAAAAAATAGTACTCATCGTAATCACCATCTTCAATAATATATATTCCTTTTTGAACTCTAAACAATTTTCCTTCTTTTGCTAGTCTACTTAAATATACTGTAGGTATGTTATTTTCTCTGCAATAAGCAGATGTTATAATGCCACCTGATTCTTTTAGATGTATTTCAATTTGCTTTCTATAATTCATTATATTCATCCCCTTGTTGTATTTACACTTATATTATATATTTTTATAAGTGTGTTTGCAACAAGGATTTGAATTTCTATCCCAATTTATTTCAAAAATTATCAAGAAATTTCATATCATCAAATTCTTAATTATACAATCAATCATTTATACTTAGCTTCCCTTTTATATTAAGTTTGGGCTGTCGTTTTGTTCGTCGTTTTTTTATTAAAGTTCCAGAATTCTAATTGTACTTTTCTATCGTATGTTTATAAATTTATACGATAATTGAGTTTATTGTTGTACTTAATCTACTGTTTAAATCATTGAGAAGATTAAAATTCATCTTCATCTGGAATAATTTCTGTATCTTCCTTATCTTCAAGATCATAATCCTCCCCTTCAGATTCATAATCATCTTCTAATTCATTATAATCTTGCTCCTCTTCAAAACTTTCCTCTTCATTTTTTTTATAGATTTTGAAGTAATATCCTGCACCCATTACACCAACAATAATTAAACCCATAAATAAATAAAGTCCTACCCCTGATTTCTTTTCTTCTTTCTCCTCTTTCTTCGGTTTTTCCTCCACCGGTTCTTCTTTTTTCACTACTTCTTCTTTTGGCTTTACTTCACTTTCTCCTTCAATCATATTTAGTAGATCTTGTTCTCCAACTTCTGTTAGTAATTGTACATTTTCTTGATTTTCCGAATGATCTACAATGAGGTGCATAGTTTTTCCACTCTTTGTTTGAAAGGTTAAAAATTGTCTAACATCTATTGGATTTTCCTTTTTTTCATCTCTTGATGTTTGATCTTCTACTTTCGGTGTAATATCCTGTCCATTTTTATCTACATTTTCTATAACTGTTCCTCTTGCCTTATTTTCTTTTGTAGCTAATGGATTAATTGCTTTAGTATTGCCACCTTTAACAAGTTTAGATGGCTTTTCTTTTTTATCTACTTGCTCATTTTTTATGTTATTTTCTTGTATTTTCGGCACTTCCTGATAAGGAATTTTTTGACTCTCATTAGATGGTTCATATACATCTTCATCAAATAAGCTTTCTAATTCTTTACTTTTTTCTGGCAAATAAATATCATTTGACTGATTTTTTATTTCATTTTCATTGCTCTTAGCTATGGATATGCTTGGCATACTGAATAGTAAAAGGAGTAGCACTAAGGCTACCCCTAATCTTTTTTTCTTCATAATTCTCTCCTTTTCTTACTTTATATTCTTGAAGACATAAACTGCCTTTCTGCTATTATCCCATTCTATACTTTGATCTTTTTCATCTCTTATATCCCCACAGCTTGCATTAAAAGCTTTAGCTATATTGGAAATAGATGCGTGAATTCTTCCATTTATAATTACAGGTTTAGTGTCAGAATGATAAATGTTTCCTTGACTATCTTTCATAACACCAGTATCTATATTTAATCTTAGAGTTTTTTTAGGTAAGGCTGTATTTTCTTTATTTGAAAAGATAGCCTCTCTCTTACTATCATCATATTCTACATTAAACCCAAGAGTATAAGCTGCATATCTAACAGGTAGCATAATGCGATTATCCTTAATATATGCTTTTACATCCATATACACAGTAGTTTTCTTTCCATCTTTTATAATGTTATAAAAGTTTTTGTCTACTTGAAAAACTGCAAATTCTTTTTCATCTTTAACTTGTTTTTTACCTTGTTGTTCCTCTTGTTTTTTCATCTTGTTAAGATCAAATTGATTTAAGATGTTCTTGTCATCAGCTTTCAAAAGTTCGTCCCACTTCTTATCTTGAGATTTCTTATCTTCTTTCTTTTCTTTGTTTTCTTTTTGGAGTTTTAGAAGTTCATCTAATTTTTTAGATAAGTCTTGGTTTAGATTTTTATCTTTTTCATCTTTAGCTTGTTTCTCAAGTTCTTCTTTCGATTTTTTATTTACTTCCTCGATTAACTTCTTTGCTTCTTCAATTTTCTTATCTAACTCTTCTTTTAGCTTTTTAATTTCTTCATCAGAAGCTTTTTGTTTTTCTTCTAGTCCTTTAATCTTCTCTTCTAATTCTTTTTTTGTATTTTCAGAAGATTCTTTTAAACTATCAATTGCCTTTTGAAGCTCTTCAATTTTCTTACAACATTCTGACTTAGAATTTTCTATTTCTTTCTTTTTAGACTCTAGTTCTTTTATCTTAGTATCTTTTTCATCAAGCACTTTTTCTAAGTCCTTAATCCTATTGTCTTTATCCTCAATTTCTTTATTTTTCTTTGCAAGTTCTCCTTCTAAAGACTCAAGCTTTTCTTGCATTTCTTTGATTTTATTTTCGTTTTTATCGGTCTTTTCTTTCTCAGCTTCTAACTCCCATTTTGTAGATGAATAATCTTCTTTTAGTTTTGCATTTTCATCTTGTAATCTTTTTAGTTCATCTTTAAGCTGAGTAATTCCTGCTATTAGTTCATCATTATTGGAGTTTTTAAGATTCTCAATTTCTTTATTCAATTGAGCAATCTTATTATCTTTATCTCTAATCTCTTCTTCTAACTTAGACTTTTCTTGTTTTAGTTTCTCTCCATTATCTTTGCAAGATTCTAACTTTTCCTTTAACTCATCTATCTTTGATTGATCTTCTTGTTTCTTTTTATTTAAGTCTTTGATTTGATTTTCTAAATCTTTAATGTTTTTAGTTAAATCATCAATCTTATTGTCCTTTTCATCAATATCTTGCCCTGTTAAATCTGTTTGAGTATCAATGGAGTATTTATTTGGATTGTATATAGTCATCTTTCCTTGATACATGTCATTGTTATAATCAAATTCAACTTCTACACTATCTACATTCTTATCAAAGACAAACTCTCCATTCTCATATCTTAGTCCATTAGGAATAGATTTAAATCCTTGATTTCCATTGAAGCCAAAATGATTTTCGTAAAATGGATTTTGTTTTGGTCTATACTCAACTTCTTGATTATGGAATACTCCCTTACTGTTAATATTTGGATTGCCTAAAACTTTTATAGTGTGCAATTTATTTCTTGAAAAAGCATATTGTTCAATTGTCTTCACAGACTTCGGTATAGTTATTTCTTGGAGGTTATTTCTTTCAAAAGCATTATGTTCAATATTTACCAAAGTATCAGGTAAAGTCACTTCTCTAAGTCCACAATTGAAAAATGCTAAACCACCAAGATAAGTTAGACTATTTGATAGTTTTACCTCGTCTATACTTGCTTCGTAAAAGGCAGCATAACCTAAATGTTTAACAGAATCAGGAATAATTACTTTATCCCAATGTTTTCCACGTCCAAATTCTCTTTTATATCTAAGTTCATCGTTTGAATGACTTAAAGAATAATTTCCATTTATAGATTTCGTTCCTTCAGGAAATACTAGAATATTTGTCTTTTCTTTCTTTTCTAAGCCCTTATCACTAAAGGCAATTATATTTCCCTCAGAGGAATACATAAAATCATCTTCCGTCCACTCTACCTTAGCATCTGTACTTGCATATACAGGACTTACAGCCAATATATTCACTAAACTTACAAGTAGCATTATCACAGCTAAAATTCCACTGGTTATTTTTTTCATAAATTTTCCTCACTTTCATTTGTATCTTTTCTTTTAAGTTCTTGTCTTTCTCTATTTTCTTCTTCCTTATTTTTTCTAACAATAAATAAAAATTCATCAAGAGATATTTTTCGACTTCGAAATTCCTTGATGACCTCTAAATTTTCTATTTCTTCTTGTTCCTCTACTAATAACTGAAGTTCTATTTCAATTTCTTCTTTTTTCTTTCTTAAATTCTTCTGTTTTTCTATGTTTCTGATTAATTTTTTATTCATAGATTTTTACTCCTTCCCCCTTATTTTGGTCTACCAAAGGAATAAAAGTGATTTTTCCAATATCTTGAGTTTATACTGGTATATTGGATAGGATCTCCTGCATGGAGCATCATTCCATTTCCGGCATATATCCCTACGTGAGAAATTGGCGTACCGGAATTATATGTGCCTTTAAAGAAAATAATATCCCCAGGTTTTGCCTCGCTTGGAGATATTGGATTACAATAGTTTTTATAAATAAGCCAAGCTGTAGTTCTCGGCATTCTCTTTACACCAGACTTTGTAAATGACCAACATACAAAACCTGAACAGTCAAAGTTAGATGGTCCACTTGCTCCAAACACATATCTTTTACCTATATGTTTTTCTGCTTCATTAAATAAGGCTTTGGCAGTTTCAGAATCAAAAGCAAGACCGGGATTTCCAAAGTTTGGATTGTCTATAATCTCTCCCAAGTTCCCATAGCTTGATCCAAAATATCCACTCATATTTCCCTGACTATCAAGTAATGCTAAATAATGAGCCATATTTGTTTCATAGTTTGCAAATTCTTCTCTTGCTATTTCATCAATACTTTTCTTTTTTATAGTTAATGTTAGAATTCCATAGGTATATGGATTCCCTTCACTGTCATATTTTGTAATAGACTTTGAAGTATATTTTTTCTCATACATTTGATTAAATAGTTTTTTTAATTCCTTTTGTATCTCTTCAGCTGACTTAATCTCTCCATATCTTGCTGTTAAATAGCTAAAAAGCTCGTGTAGGTCATGACCAACAGAATCTCCTTTTATATGATATTCATCATAATTTGGATAATTTTCTTTAATACTATCTATTTCATCTTGTAATGCATATTCATAACTTGTAAATTCATTATTAATATCCATTAAAACTTCTTCTTTTGATAGATAGCTTGTAGCTATAACATTACTTGTTAATCCTGAAGTAAGACTGCCAACATTGCTAATTCCTTGAAATAGCATAAAAAAAAGTCCTAAAATACAAAGGGCAATTAAAATTTGCTTATATCCTTTGTTTTTTAAAACTTCCAATGTTTTCTTTCCAATATTAGCGAAAGATTTCTTTATTCTATTTACTAAACCTTCCCCGTGTTTCTTCCTAAAATCTCTCTGAAACTTCTTTTTCATAAAAAATCGATTCAATTTATTAGAGTTTTGATAAGCTTTAGTCTTCTTCAATTCTTCAAAATTTCTTTGAAAGAGGAGTTTACTTTCTTTCTTATAAATTTTTCCTTCTAAAGATTTTATTTTTCTTTGAGTTTTTAAAGGTTTTTTCCTTCTAAAATGGCTAATTTCTCTACCTACAACTTCGGTAGTTCTACTAAGCTTATAAGCAGCGTTAACGCCTGCATTATCATCTTTCCCACTATATAGATAGTTTGCCGTCATAGCACTCGCAAAAGTAATAGGTTTTTCTAAACCCGCTTTTTTTGACTTTTTCTTATCCTTAATTAACTCTTTTTCCTTTTTATTCTTTTTCTCATATAGTTTTGATATTTTATCTTCCTTTTTATAAAACTTATCTTTTTCACTTTTGTTATCTTTTTTAGAATGGAATTTAGTTTTATTTTTTGTATCTACCTTATTTTTTTCAGATACATTTTTAGAATCCTGTACTTCTTTTTTTGTCCTGGTGTATTCTTTCTTTGGATCAAAGTTGCTTTTCTTTATAGTATTATCAAAAGCGTCTTTTATTTGTCTTTTCTTTCCCTTGTTTTTATTAGAAATTCCACTATGATTTAAATCAAGTTCCTCTACTTCAAGATTCTCATTTTTTATTACGTTTTTTTCCTGTTTTAAGATTTCTTTTTTCGTGCCTATTTTTTCTTGATTCTTTTTATTTATATTATATTTATCTTTATTTTTTTCAGATTCACTTTTAAATCCTTCAGATAGGCTATCCTGTCTAAATTTCCCACTAGAAACCCTACCCATTAGCATATTTTTTTCTTCTAAATTTCTAACTTTGCCTTTGAAATATTTGCTATTTTGTTTTTTATTAGTATTCAGGTCTTGAATTATTTTTTTATCTTCTTCGTTTGCCTTATATGATAGATTTTTTCTTCTAAACTTCCCATTTAAAGATTTTAATTCTGCTTTTTCCCCTTTATCCTTAAACTGACTTTGAGATTGATAAAGTTTTTTAAAGGTGTTTTTTTGAAAGCTTTCTTTCCCTTTCTTACCAAGAATAGAATAACCATCCCAATTTTTTCTTTGCGCATCAGAAGATTGTAAATACTTATAGTCATCTCTTGTATCCCTATAGGATACATTGCTATCACTAAAGTTCATGTCATAGCGATCTATGACACCATCATTATCTGAGTCCTGTGATAATGGATCATATGTTGAACTTACCTCTCTATTAAAATTCTTATCTTCTTTTCTAAATCTCCTTATTTTTTTAACTGGCACATCATTAAAACTTTCACTCTCAACGTTTTTCTTCAATTTTAAATTACTATTCCCCTTGCAATTTTTTTGAGAAGAAATGCTACTTTTTATATTAGAGTTAGTTGAAATTACTCCATCATTAAAATCTTCTTTAAAATTACTTAGCCTATATTCTGTTTCTTGCCCGTGATATTCACCATATCTACTTTCCTCATTTTCTTCCATTTTTCTATGCTGCCGTTGCGAATATTCCGGCTGATATTCACTATGATATGAGGCTTCTGCAAGTTTTTCCTCATGGATTTTTCTTTGTCTTCTTTCTCTATTTGGCTTTTCTTTTTCTTTGAATAAATTCTGACTATTTTCTTGCAAATGATCTGAGTAATATTTAGAGTTTTCAACATTATTGTCTATGTTGTTCCTGCTTTTTACTTTATTTATTTCTTTTTTTGAAAAATCTGATGGTCTCTCTGTATTACTGAATTTTTCATTACTTTCTTCTTTCTTTTCTGATATAAGCTTGGTCTTTGGTACATCTCTTGGGTTTACTTTCCCTTTCTTTTTCATATACACCTCCTATTTCATGTTTTTCTCAATCCTTTCTTTAGCTATTTGACAGTAATCTTTGTTTATGTCGATTCCAATATATTCTCTGTCCATCCTAATAGCTACCATTCCAACAGTTCCTGAACCCATGAAGGGATCAAGAATCAAGCCTTTTTTAGGACATCCTGCTTTTATACAAAGTTCTACCAGTTTTGGTGGAAATACCGCATAGTGTTTTCCTTTAAATGCACTGGTGTTAATAGTCCAAATATCTCTATTGTTTCTAAACTTAGGGACATTATCTCCTATATATTCTCCATACTCTCTTGCTTCATTTATGCTCTGTCTTTTAGCTCCTGTACCTTCTTGTAAATACTTATTATTTTTTCCTCTTGCCCTTATATATCTTTTCTTGCTTATTTCTTTTATTGGTTCTTTCATAGCGTCAAAGTTATAGAAATACTTTCTTGCTTTTGATAGTAGGAAGATATGTTCATAAGACCTTGATGGTCTATCTCTACAAGACTCAGGCATGGCATTTTCCTTATGCCAAATAATATCGCTTCGTAAATACCAACCGTCCTCTCTTAATTTTAAAGCTAGTTGCCAAGGTATCCCCATTAAGTCTTTTGCCTTGTAGCCACTGAGTTTTTCTGTAATAGACTCTTTTTGACCACTTCTTCCTTCTATGTTTTTAGGATCTTTATATTCTTTTTTGCTTCTTGTCCCTGCATAAGAATCCCCAATAACTACCCAAAGCGTTCCTTCTTTTTTTAATACTCTTTTTACTTCTCTAAAGACTTCAATTAATTTATTTAAATATTCCTCCGGACTTTCTTCTCTTCCAATTTGTCCTTCTGCTTTATAATCTCTAAGTCCATAATATGGAGGAGATGTAATACAGCAATCAAATGTTTTATCTGGAAATTCCTTTAGAGCAGAAATTGCATCTAAATTAATAATATAATTAGTTTTTAACTTCTCTCTGTCTATCAATTTCTATCCCTTCCTTTAATTCTTCTGGTTTAGTTGTCATTAACTTATACAATTTTGTATCTTTAGGAAATCTATCTACAAAAGGTACTATTGTGTTTCCGTAGAATAGTAATCCCTCTCCCTCATTGGAATTTGTGACGTAGGATAACTGATAAAGAGATATATTTAACTTGTTAGCTAAAATTTCCCTATCACCACTAGCTTGATTAAGCATTAAGATAAAATCTGTATTATCAAATATATTTTCTATTTCGGGACTGGCTAAAAGGTCCTTTACATTTTGTGTTAATCCTGTTGGAATCCCGCCCCATTTTCTAAATCTCTTCCAAATTTCTATGGAATATGAGGCTGTTTGTTCTTCTCTTAAAAGCAAATGGAATTCGTCACAGTAATATCTGGTTTCCTTCTTATTTCTATTAATAGTTACTCTATTCCACACTTGATCTTGAACAATTAACATACCTATTTTTCTAAGCTGCTTTCCTAATTCCTTAATGTCATAGCAAAGAATTCTATTTCCTGTATCTACATTAGTCCTATGGTTAAATACATTGAGGCTGCCTTTGACATAAATTTCCATTTCTACCGCTAATTTTTTACCTACATTTTCTTCTTGTTTTAAAAGTAAATTATATAAATCTTCTAAAATCGGCATATTTTCAGAAATGGGATTGTCGAAGTAATCCTTATATAATATTGGAAGACATCTATCAATTACTGAAGTTTCTTCTGCACTTAACCCTTCCTTTCCTACTACAAGTTCAAACAGTGAAAGAATAAAATCAGACTTTAAAGATAAGGGATTGTCTTCATCGGCATAGTCTACATTTATATCCAACGGGTTTATATAATCCTTACTTGTTGGCGATATTTTTATAACTTCTCCACCTAGTGCCTTAGTTAAATTTCCATACTCCCCTTCCGGATCACAGATAATGATGTCATCTTGAGTAATTAAAAAAGCATTGGTAATTTCTCTTTTAGCCGAAAAAGATTTACCACTACCAGGCGTTCCAAGTATTAAACCGTTTGGATTCTTTAAAAGCTTTCTATCTGTCATAATGATGTTACGACTTAAAGCATTTAATCCGTAGTATAAGCTCTCTCCTTCTAAGCACAACTCTTCTGTTGTAAAAGGAATAAAGACTGCTGTAGAGCTAGTTGTAAGTCCTCTTTTTATTTCGATTTCATTTTTTCCAAGTGGTAGGGAGGAAATTAGTCCTTGTTCCTGTCTATAGTTAAGATTTTTCAATACACAATTATGCCTACCTGCTATTGAATTTAGTTGAAAGATTATATTACTCAATTTCTTTCTACTTTTTTCCATATTTGTAAACAAAATAGTTATGACAAACATTCTCTCATTATGATTTTGAAGTTCTACCAATAGTTTCTTAGCATCATTACCATAGGTAATTAAATCGCTTGGAAGAATATCAATATCATATCCTGATCTTATAGCCTTCTTATTTTCTTCAATTTTCATTTTATCCAAGTCCGTTATTTTTCTTTTAATCATCTTTATAGCTTCTGTTTGATCAATGGAATTTATATGGAATGTTACAATCATATTTTCTTCAACCCCTAAAAATTCTGATAATAATCTATCTGATAATTCAGGTGCTAGAATTTGCAGAAAGTTTACTTCTCCAAAGTATTCTCCAATTTTAAATTGATTGTGAGATAAAAAGTTAAATGATGCTGGTACTATATAATCCTTAGTAGATAGTCCACTATATTTTAGGTCTTCAAAGGAAAAAACAAAATTCTTATTTGGATTTAATATATCGTGAATGACCTTCAACCTTTCATATCCACTTAATACATAAGCTTTTACTCCCATCTGCTTAAAGTTATTTAATATATCCATTTCCATTCTTTCAAGTCTTGTAGTTGCCTCTTTTAAATCTTGTGCTTGTAAGCTAAAGGTGATATACATATATTTAGTAAGTCCATTATTTCCTTTTTGACTCTGGTTTTTTAGCATTTCCCTGTACTCTTTTCGTATTTCATTATATGAATCGTTTCTATCCGGAACATTGATGTTTTTTTCTACTTCTTCATTTTTTCCTATGCGATTAATATATGAAAGTTCTATATCAACACTTGGATCAAAATAGTTTAAAAAACTTGAAAATTCATTAAATATGCTTTCCTTATCTTCTTCTGTTGAAAGCTGGTAGTTAATATCTAAAAAACGTATCATTTTATTAAATTTGTTCTTCTCAACTTGGCAAATCCCATTTCTCAACATTCTTAAATAAGGGATTGTTTCCTGAACGCTCTTTTTCTTCTTCCCACCAAAAAAGGAAAGCTTCTTTTTGGGCTTTCCTTTTTCTTTAGAAATATTTGCTTTTTTCATCTTTTTTTGACTTATACTAATGCTTTTTAAATCTTCTTTTTGTTTTTTTAAATTTCTTTTTTCTTGATTTAATTTTTTCTGTTGTTTTTTCTGTATTTGATTCATTTACTCCTTTCCTTTCTTTGTTTCTTTATATCATAAATACATTCTGTCTTGTATATCCTTATACTTGTCTGTCTTTTCTTATCTATAATATACTTTAAATATTTTTCAAAATAGATCCCGTCCTTTTCATAAAGAGTTGCAAATATTATAGGAAAAGACACACCTATCATAATTAACATAGATAGGTCATTAGGCAGCACTTTTTTTACCATTAAATATACTGGAAAGCCTATTAGACCTGCAATTGTAAAGCCAATTAATTGTCTTTTTGTTAGATTTAGAGCTACCTTTGTTTTTACTTTCGTTAAGTCCTTTGGGACATTTACATAAGCCATTATTCTAAACCCTCTAAGTAAAAGCCATATATGTCTTCTCTGTTCAGATCTTCTAATGATTTTCCCATATTCACTGCTATTTCTAAGACTTTTTCATTCGTTTCTTCTCTATTATCTAAAACTTCCGATATTTTTCTTATAATCATTCTATTTTGTATTTCTCTTGTAATATATCCCCCTATTAAAAGTATTGGGAGTCCTATTGTTCCAAGTGTTTTTAGATTGATTTTTTTGTCCTTTTTTCTTCTAATTTTCATCATCTTCTCCTTTTTTATTAATGAGCATTTAAAATTGATTTTGCAATACTTCCTGATTTCATCATAGTTATACCAAGTATTAAGGTGTATCCTAGTAATTCAAAAATACTTTTGTGTATGTCTGATATATTTAAAGTCTTAACAAGTACGGCATAAATTCCTACGCATATAAGTAGGAATAAACCTTGCAAGCCAAGTGCGAAGAGCCCTCTTATATAGTTTGTTCCAATACTTCCCCATTCTTTATTGCCCATTGTGGCAAAAGGTATGGCGCAAACTGAAGTATAAATATATATTTCTATCATCCTGCCGTATAGAATAACTGTAATGAGTATTGATATCCCTTGAATTATCATCTTTACAATTGATGTCTCTAGTACTATAGTCATTAATTTTCCTATTGACTCTCCTTTTAGGCTATCTACCATATTAGCTATATCACCTGGAGAAACTTTTGCACTAGCATTTGCCACACCTGCTGCCTTTCCTATTAAATTCTGTGCCACATCAAATACTGCCATAGAAAAGTCAAAAGCATGAGATACAAGCCATACTGCTATCCACATTTTTATCATATATTTAAAAAAATCAAAGGTATCTGTGTCATGCATATTATTTTTGTTCATTACCATTTGAATTAATTCAATACATAGTACAGCCGTTATGATAAGACCTGCTATGGGAAGTATAACATTTTCTGAAATAGACTTTATGAAGTGAAAAACCTCCGAGTTCCATCCACTCGGAGTCTTTCCTACCTCATTTGCTATCGTTGATACTTTGTCATTTATATCAAGGAGCATTCCGCTTAAATTTTCCTTGATCATATCAATAAGTATCTCCGAAAAAAACTCTTTGATCTTATCTACTATATTAAACATTTTATTTTAACACGTTTGCTAATAGCGGTATTAGTTTTAAACCTATGAGTACAATTCCCCCTCCAGCCATAAGCTGCTTAATACCTTGAGATTTAGCACCAGGGTTGTCATTCCCATAACCTTCCATCAGGTTGATAACACCCCATGCTCCAAGCCCTGCACCAATTGCTGTAACTAATATTTTTAATACATTTACTGCTTGTGTAAAAAATTCCATTTATATTTCCTCCTCTTTTTCTTCTTTTTCAATTTTATTTATGTGCTTTACTATAAAATTTTTAAATGTCTTGTCTTCTTTTTTTGTTTCCTTAAAATATCCAAAAATATGGATGTATTCTCCACTTTTAAATTCTTTCACACTTTTTGCCTTTTCCCCGTAGAGATTACAGTAGATATATTCTTTTTTAACCTTTCCTTCTTCTCTATTCTTTTTAACTATTGTGAAGTTAGCTACCTCTTTTTCTCCTTCCTTTGTATCTATTGAAGTTGTTTTTATTTCTCCTACTAGATTTCCATTAATATTTAGCATTTCTCTTTCCATTTGTTCTATCTCCTCTATTCCATAAAAAAAGCGATAGTTTTTTCTATCGCTTCTACTTCAAATTCATTAATATTTCATTTTTCTCTGTATTTTATTTTTTCGGCTCATCTCGTATATATTTCATTCTTCCTCCTTTGGGCATAAAAAAACACCGAAATGTTTTTTTCGGTGTAAATTTCTCTATTTAATTTTATGGTTTTAGTAATTCTTTCCAGTTTTCTATAAAGCCAACATGTCTTAGTTCAATATTTTCATATCTTGCTATTAGTACTGTTAGATCATGATAAAAATTTTTGTAATTTTCTTCTTCAGAAACTATTTTAAGATTAACTAATGTAGCAAATATTGTATTGTTTGAAATATTATTTTTTAAATATTCTTTATATAGCTTTGGTGATTTTGTAAGCTTTGCTCCATATAGCCTGCCATAATGGGCACATATATTTCTTATATAGGCAAAATTTTCTATCCAAGATTCAAAGTAATGGTAGTCTGTATGAAAGACTTTTGCAATTTTACTTTTATCTTCATTTTTCATATTCTTATACATTTTAGATAAAGTTCCAAAACTTGCTACTTCTATCACTGCATAGAGTGGAATTTCTCCACCTTCATAATTGTCTTTAAAGTTTTTTATAAAGGGTGAGCGTCTATTTCTTTTTGTTTCTCTTTCTAAATCATTTAATGCTTCTTTATATCTGTTTTTATATTTTCCCACATTTGACAAATCTTTGTAACCAAAATTCCCATATTTTAAAGAAAAATAGTTTGTGATAACTGCTCTTAAAGAAACTTCAATATGTTCTATTATTTCAAATATGAGTTGTCTAAGTTCTCTATCAAATTTATATAAACTTACAATATCTTCAAAACTTATTCCTGATATATATCTTCCATCTTTTTTTAATGTGACACTATAAGCTTTAATCAGCCTGTAATAGGATATTCTTCCAAGAATTTTCTTAGCATAAGTTTTATCTTTTACTAAAAGTCCTAAGTCTATTAAGTTTTTTACTTGATTTTCTATACTAATCGGTTCTTGGTGGATTTTTTTCATTTTTTCTCCTAAAATCAAATGACCCGACTTGGTCCGCATTGTTAAGAGGCGTGTCGGGTGCTGTTGAAATTATTATATGTTATAAAATATTTTTTGTCAAGTAATTTCTTTTAATCTTTCCTAAATATCTATCTTACTTCTAATTTTAAATTTATTCATCTAATATTTCAACTACCATACTCTCTTTTAACTTAACCTCATCTTTTCTCTGCAGGTATTTCTCTATGTCAAATATATTTCTCTTATCATAATCTTCAAGGAACTTATAATTCTTATGTTTGGTTATGTCAAATTTATCTGAAAGAAATGGTCTAACTCCTCTTAATTGGTAGATACATTTCCCACCATCCATTACAGTTATTTCATCTTGACTCATTAATTCTTTTCCAGTTTTTTGATAGTTTAAACCAAAACTCTTTTGATTTGATCTTGTTTCTGATGTGTTATATAGGTCTATGGTTTCTTTGCCTAGGCTTTCAGATAATTCTTTTAATGTTGTTCTTTCTTTGCCTCCTAAAAATAACGTCGAATCACAATTGCCAACTATGGTATCTGCATTATCTTTATAGATACTTTTTAGTTGTGATTGTGCTTGTAATATTATACAAGCTGATATTTCTCTACTTCTAATAGTTGCTATCAGCTTTTCAAATTTAGGAATTAAGCCGATATTTGCGAATTCATCAAGTAGGCATCTCACATGAACAGGAAGTCTTCCGCCATATTCATCATCTGCTTTATCACATAATAGATTAAATAATTGTGAGTACATTATTGATACTACAAAGTTAAATGTATCATCTGTATCCGATATTATTACGAATAAAGCTGTTTTCTTTTCTCCAAGTGTATCAAGCTCCAGTTCATCTTCTTTCATTAAGTCCCTAAGTTCCTGAATATCAAATGGAGCAAGCCTTGCTCCACAGGATATAAGGATTGATTTGGCAGTTTTTCCTGTAACAACTTGTCAAGGACTTTTTAATCATTTTTTATCGCTTTTTGATGTTTTTCTCTCTCCATTTCTCTAAGAATTATGCGTTTTAATTTGTCTTGCATTGTTTCCGTTGCATTTTCATTAAAGTGAACAACAACCTCATAGGTTGCTTTGCCAATTTTCTTTATCGTTTTTGTTCCTGTATTCTGTTTATTTTTATTTTCGTGCATATATTTTTCCTCCTGTTTGTTTCAATAAAAAAGGCGATTAGATTTTTAATTTTCTAATCGCCTTTTAAGTGTCATATTTATCTTTTTATTATATCTGGCATACTTTTATACCTTTTTAGACTTAAAGTCTTTAATAGTGGCTTTCCACCTCTTTTTATCTATAAAGATTCGCCTACATCATAGTTCATTTTTTTATTTCCACCTTGATGTCTTAGTTTTTCTTTATCTTCTTCATACCAATTTAAGATTGTTGCATAATGGTTTTGGTAGGTCTTACCTCTGCTTTCCATGTATCTTGATAGTTTATTTATCATTGTTTCTGTGTGTGAGTTTAGTTTTTCTTTTAGATTTTTATATTCTTCTTTGCTTAACCTTACATTTTTGAATTCTCCATAGAATATGGGGGTGGACTGTTCTTCTCTCCCCTTATCTATACTAACCTTATCTAATCTACCCTTATCTATACTGGGTTGACCACTTGACAACCTTTGGTTAACCAGATGACAACCAACTTTTTCTTCTGAAATATATGCTCCATTTTCCGTCTGATAAAGCTGTTGTTTCTGCTCTATATACATTGTTGGCTTATATCTGTCTTTTCTAATATAGTTATTTATCTTCCAATGAGTAATGACGATAATTCCCTGATCAAAGACTATCACAAAACCTTTGGCAATAAGTATTTTCAGGTCATCTTCATTAGCTCCGATAATCTTGATGATTTTCTTAGGATTATTTACAAAACCATCATCATCTGCTCTCATTGATAAATGAAAATATAGGCATTGACTACTTAGTGGCATATCCAAAAATAAGTCACTATCCACTATCTTTAGTGAAAACATTCTTTTATCTGCCATGCTCTCCTACCTTTCTTCAAATAAAAAGACGATAGTTTTTACTTCTACCGCCTTTTGTAAGTGCATATGGCTATTTATTTAATAACTATTTGCCATTTTCATATTTTATTTTTCTGAATCTAATTCTTTTATAGACTCTTCTATTTCTTCAATAGATGGTAAGCTACTTTTATATTCCTGCTCAAGTAGTTTGCTAATTTCATACTTACTTATTCCTATAGGCTGTGAGATATTTTCAAGCGAATATTCAGCGACTACATTATCTTTATCTCTGCAAATTAGTATTCCTATGGTTTGATTATCACTATTTGATTTCATATTCTTATTTACAGCTGTTACATAAAAAT
>NZ_JAMXSM010000017.1:0-35615 GCF_026131665.1 Anaerococcus sp. NML200574
AGGAAAATGTGGAAAAATTTATTCCCACCTTAAAAATCTCTATATAATTAAATTACTTAATACAAATATCCGAGAAAAAAAGTGATGTTGCAGAATAGATTTAACTATTCTGCAACATCACCTTTTATTTTATGCAAATTTTGGGTATTCTTATAAAAAGACAAGCTTAAATTAAGGAAATATCATGGAAGAAATAATCGAAAAACTAAAAAAAGATCCTAGAAATAAAGCCTATACAGAAAGAGGCATAGGTCCTATTTTTCAATTAAATAAGGATTCAAAAATCCTAATAATAGGCCAAGCACCAGGAAAAAAGGTCGAGGAAAGTGGGATTTTATTTACAGATAAGAGCGGCGAAAATCTAGTAGATTGGCTAGGCATAAGCATGGAAGACCTCCATAGCAAAGATTATTCGATAATACCAATGGATTTTTATTATCCGGGTAAGGCAAAATCAGGCGATAAGCCACCAAGGAAATTTATAGCAGAGGAATACCATCCTCTTATATTAAGACAATTAGAAAATGTAAGGCTGACAATCCTTATAGGAGCCTATGCTCAAAAATACTATCTTAGAGATAAATTTAAGAAAAATCTCACAGAAACAGTAAGAAACTATAAGGCCTATTTACCAAAATACTTCCCCTTAGTCCACCCAAGCCCACTAAACAACAGGTGGATGGCAAAAAATCCCTTTTTTAAAGAGGAAGTCTTGCCTGAACTGAAGAAGATTGTATATAATCTATGATAAATTATCATTTGAAAAAGCTAATAGTATAATGATCTTAATGATAATAAATATCAAAAAGGAGGATATATGAAAAAAATAAGTGCAAATATCTTAGATGGCAAGTTTGAACATTTAGTAGATGAGGACAATTTACAAATTACCCACCTACAAATCAAAAAAGGCGAGGAAGTACCAAGCCACAAATCAGATAAAAATGTAGTAGTTGTAATATATAAGGGAAAGGTAGATTTTAAGGGAGAAAATGGAAGCGAAATAATAAGGCCGGGTGATATCATCACAATGGATCCAAACGAAATGCACGCTCTAGAAGCCATAGAAGATAGTGACCTTATGGTTATTAAGGCAAAAATTTAAGTAAATATTATATATCAGACGGGTGGATACTTTATCCACCTGTTTTATATTGTGTTTACAAAGATTTTACTAATTTACAAAAGTAACGCAAAATGATATAATAAAAATAAGAAAATCTATATATTAAGGAGAAGCTATGAAAGGTAAGAAAATTTGTAAATTAGCAGCTATAATGATGTTTGCATCATTATTTCCATTAGGAGTAAATACTGTATTTGCTGATGAAGGGGATACAGGTCCAAACACAGAAGACACAGAAGTCAAAGAAAAAAAATTAAAAGATTATCAAAATGACTTAGAAGCAGCAAAAGAAGAAAAAGCAAAAGTAAATGAAGAAATCAATAAAGTTGATGAAGAAATAATATCTAAAACAAGCCAAATTGACCCTAATCAAAGTAGGCGAGATGCTTATGAGAAACTTGTAGAACTAAAAAGAGAAAGAAATAGGGTTGATGATGATAAAGAACAATTAGAAAAAGATCTTGAAGAACTTAAAAAACAAGGTTCTGAAAAACCAGATGTTTCAAAATTATTTCCAAGTCAAGAAGAATACGAAAATCAGAAAAGAAGAAGTGAAGAAAGAAAGGAACAAATTAAAGGCGCTAGCATAGAACGAGATCAAAAATGTAAGGAATTAAAGAAAAAACAAAAAGAAATTTTCATAAAAAAATATGAAAAAGAAAGAAGAGAAGAGAATTTCTCTAATTTAAACGCAGAAGAGAAAAAAGATGAACAATTGAAAATAGGTGGTCTTAAGTTTGAGATTAATCAACTTGATTCACAAATTAAAGATTTAAAAACAGGCTTAAATAAAGATGAAAATATATTTAGGGATTATGAGTCTCCAAAGCTTAAAGAAATGGATTATCAGCTTGAGATTAAAAAAGAATATGAAGAAGGAAAGGTAAATCTTGATAATATAGATATTAAGATAGCTGAAAATGAGACCAAGGCAAAGCCGGCTATAAATGATTATATAATTGATGAACAAAAATATAATGAAGTTTCTAAGCAAGTTAATGATAAAAGATCTGAAAAATCTAAAGTTGTAAAACAAATTGAGGAAAAAAGCTCTATAGCTTCTTGGATAATTAAGATTCAAAACGATGAAAGAGACTTATATTATCAAAAAAATAAAGATAAATTAAAAAGAGAACAAGAAAAAATCCAAGAGGAAACTAAGTCTCTTGCTAGCAGAAAAAATGAACTTGATGATGAATTGAGTAAATTGGGAGCAGAACTTAGCAAAGCAATAAAAGAGAACAATACCTCATCTAGATATTCTACAGAATATACTGTCAAAGCTAATAAATATAAAGAATTAAAAGCGTTTTTAGAAAATCCACTAGGCTCTACTGATAAATTAATAAAAGAAAAAGAAAACTTACTAGCTGAGAAAAAAGCTGAACTTAAAAGAATGAACGAAGAAATAGCTAGAGTTGAAGAAGCTAAGTCAAATATTAAGGATTTAACTGAGGAAGAAAAACAAAAATTACAAAAAGAAATAGACGAGGCTAAGGACAAGAAACTATCGTACTTAAATAAAAGAGAAGAACTAGAAAAAGAAATCGAGAAAATACAAGAGATAATAAAAGTTTTGATGGTCAAAGAAGATAAGACACCTGAGTATTATGACAATAATTATCTAGGATACTATAACTTTATGACATCAGAAAAAGATGATGAAGTAGAAATTAAAGTAAAAGATAAAGAAAAGATGGTTATATCAATATCAAGACTAAGAATAGCCTATAATAGAAGTGTTGAGGTATTCAAACGTGCGCAAGATTTTGTAAATAATAAGCAAATGTCAAAAGAAAGAAAGCAAAGATTACAAAGTTTACTAGAAAAACAAGTATACCTATTATCAAAAACAAGGCTAATAATAGAAAGATTAGAAGAAATTTATAGTTATTAAAATCTAAATCTGATTTTACAAAAGCATAAAATGAGGAAAGGCGAGCGGTTGACTCGTCTTTTTTTTATGAATAAATAAGAATACATATTATTATAATGGTCACTACCATATATTTTGGGTATCATATTATTAGAGAGATTATTTGAATGACTAAGGGAGGAATTATGTTTTATAAGGCAGAATATTTTATCCTAGAAGATAGGATTTTGGAAGATTATTTTATGGAAGTTGATGGTGGGAAGATTGTGGGATTTTCTAAAAAAGAACCTGATTCTTATGAAGACCTTGGTGAGATTGTGGCTCCTGGTCTTGTTGATACACACATCCATGGCTACCATGGTAAGGATATCATGAATGCTGAAAAGGGGGCCCTAAATGTGATTTCCAAGGGGCTTTTGGAGTGCGGGGTTACTAGCTTTTTGCCTACTACACTTACAGATTCTAAAGAGAGAACTGATGAGGCTTGTAAGGTGGTTGGCGAAGAATATAAAGATGTTGAAGGGGCTAAGGTTAGGGGAATTTTCCTTGAAGGGCCTTTCTTTACAGAAAAGTACAAGGGAGCCCAAAACCCAGCCTACATGTCTAATCCAAAGATTGAATATTTAAAAGAATGGAAGGACCTATCTGATGGCCTGGTAAATAAGATTGCTATCGCTCCTGAAAGGGATGGAGCAATTGACTTTATCAAAGAAGCTAACGCCATGGGCGTAAGGGTTGCACTAGGACATTCTGATGCCTCTTATGATCAGGCGGTAGAAGCAGTTGAGGCCGGGGCAAATATATTTGTCCACACCTATAATGGCATGAGCGGCCTCCACCACAGGGAGCCTGGCATGGTGGGTGCTGCCATGAATACCGATGCTATTTCAGAGCTAATCTGCGATGGTCATCATGTAAATCCTCATGCTGCTAATATTTTAATGAATGCCAAGGGCAGGGACCACATTGCTCTAATTACAGATTGCATGTCCGCAGGCGGCATGGCTGATGGGGACTATATGCTAGGTGATTTTCCTGTAAAAGTTGAAAAGGGAACAGCAAGGCTAAAGGATAGCGGATCTCTTGCGGGTTCTATCCTAAAATTAAAGGATGCCATCAAAAATGTTGTTGACTGGGATATTGCAGATGTCTTTGAAGCTGTTCAAATGGCAAGCCTTGTGCCAGCCAAGTCTGTCGGCATAGATGATGTTTGTGGCAAGCTTAAGGAAGGTTACGCTGCTGACTTTATAGTTCTTGATTATGATATGAATCTAGAAAAAACATTCTTAAATGGCAAATTGGTTTATAGCAAATAAGATGTTTAGAGCTTCTCAGAGATGAGGAGCTTTTTAATCGAAGAATAATGATAATCGTTATTGACAAGTCTTTAAATTTTTATTATAATTATTAAGGTTAATTAAGTAACTAACAAGAAGCTTTAAATAGCTTAAGATAATTATTATATAAATTTGGAGGATTTATGAAAGTAAAACATAAAGCGAGCTTAGCCCTAGCCTTATTATTGGCGATAAATATAGTTCCTGGAAGAGTAGATGCAAGCCAGGTAATGGAAGAGATGCCTAAGCAAGAAACTATGAGTGAAGAAAAGGATGTTGAAAATCCTATACCACTTAGTGATGAAACCACAAAAGATGATGAGACAAAGGCTTTTGAGGAAAAAGTTGCTAAGGCTAAGGAAGAACTTAAAAAATATCTAGATTCAATGGATGAAGAATCTGTTGATAATCCAGCTATAGCTTACGAAGGCCAAGCTAAGGAAGATATCAAAAATTCTATAACAAGAGCAAAAGAGCTTTTAAATGATGAAGAAATTGACCAAGCAAAATTGGAAGAAATCGAAAAAATCCCATTTAAAAAAGTCAATGGTAAGAAACAAGGTTTATTTAGAGACTATACCCATAAGGCTTTAGTGAATTTTCAAGTAGAAGGTGAAAGATCAAATAAGAATCCTCACAACAATAAAGCCTATGTAGGACTTAGGGATAATAAAATCAAGATAAAATCAAGCTTTAAGGGACTAAAAAAATCTGGAGAAAGTAAGAATAAATTTATAAAGTTAAACTATGTTACAGAAGATGATTACAAGGCAATGAAGCTAGATGGAGTATCAGCTGCAACACCAAAATACAAAAAACAAGAACTCCCTCAAGATGATTACATAATAAGGGAAGTAGAAGATGGCTATGAGATAGAAATCACCAAACTACCAGCAGATGCGAAATTCATAAAACCTATAGCCCTAGTTAAATTTGCTGATGGAACATATTTTGAAAATGGTGATATAGTCTATGTCAAAAACGAAAATTCAGCAGCCAAGTCTTCAAATCTAGATAAAGTAGATGAAACAAGCGAAGCTACTAAAAAATTTGAAGAAAAGAAAGAATTAAATAAAGAGCATAAAAAATCTCAAAAAGTAGACCAAACAAGCGAAGCCACAAAAAAGGATAAAAAAGAAGATCCTAAGCAAGAAAGAAAACAAGATGTAAAAGCCTCATCCCAAAATGTAAAGACAGGCGTAGGCTCATCTCTTCTAGCTATCCTAGGCTTTGGAGCAAGCTCAACTGCTCTATTTGCAAGTAAGAAAAGAAAATAATATTTTAAAGAGTCCTTTGGGCTCTTTTTTTAAATCATTTATAGGTCCTGTATATTTATTTGGTAAAATCGTTTTCTTGGTTTATAATTAGGATAGGGAAAGATTTTTAATTTAGAAGAAAATATCTATATAGGAGGCAAATATGAGTGAATTCAGGTTAGAGAGAGATTCTTTGGGAGAGCTAAATATACCAAAGGATGCATATTACGGGGCAAATTCTTACAGAGCTTATGAAAATTTTAAGATCACAGATAAGGCCATGGACCCTTATTTTATCAAGGCTATAGTCGAAGTTAAAAAGGCTTGTGCCATACTTAATAACAAGGTTGGAATCCTATCTGATAAGAAAATGCAGGCTATAGTTGATGCTTGCGATGAAATCTTGGCAGGCAAGTACCTTGACCAATTTATTGTTGACCCAATTCAGGGAGGGGCTGGCACTTCTTTTAATATGAATGCCAATGAAGTTATAGCAAATATTGCAAACCTAAGCCTAGGGGGAAGCCTGGGCCATTATGAGCACATCCATCCAAATGATCATGTAAACCTAGGCCAATCTACAAATGACGTTATCCCAACAGCGGGCAAGGTTGCCATAATCCGCTATATGGATGATTTATATGAAGAGGTGGAAAAGCTTGTCGAAGCCTTTGACAAGAAGTCCAAAGAATTTGATGAATATATAAAAATGGGCCGCACCCAGTTGCAAGATGCGGTTCCTATTACCCTTGGCCAGGAATTTAACGCCTACAAACGTGTTGTAAAAAGAGGGCTAAAGAGATTTAAGGCTGCAAAGAAGGAGCTATCCTATGTCAATCTTGGAGGAACAGCTATTGGTACAGGCCTTAATGCTGATTATTATTTTGTAGAAAATATAGTAACAACCTTAAGCGATATCACAGGTCTTGACCTAAATCAAGCCAATGACCTCATAGATGCAACACAAAACTTGGATGGTTTTTTATTTACATCCTCAGTTTTAAAAACTTTTGCAGCAAGCCTATCAAAGGTTGCTAATGACCTAAGGCTTCTTTCATCAGGCCCAACCACAGGGATTTCAGATTTTAAATTGCCAGCCAAGCAGGCAGGATCATCTATCATGCCAGGCAAGGTAAATCCGGTAATTCCAGAGGTTGTAAACCAGGTTGCCTTCTTGGTAATAGGCAATGATATGACAGTGACAATGGCAGTTGAGGCTGGCCAGCTAGAGCTAAACGCCTTTGAGCCAGTAATTTTCTATAGCCTAATCGAGTCAATAACTGCTCTTAAAGGTGCAATTTCAACTCTTACCCTAAATTGCGTTGAAGGAATTACAGCCAATAAGGAAAAATTAAGACGCAAGGTTGAAAATTCTGTGGCAATAATTACTCCATTTGCCCCACATATTGGCTATGATGCTGCAAGTGCCATCGCTAAGGAATCAATGAAATCAGATAAGTCCGTAAGGGAGTTAATCCTTGAAAAGGGCCTTATGGATGAAGCTGAAATCGATAAGATACTTGATTACAAGAGGATGACCAGACCAGGAATCCTGGATGAAGAACATATGGAGAAAAATTGATGAAAAAGCGCATAGAACACGATTCCATGGGTGAGATAGAGGTTGCTTGCGATAGGCTTTGGGGAGCTCAGACTCAGAGGTCTTTTGAAAATTTCCCCCAAGGCTTAAAGTTGATGCCAAAAGACCAAATCCATGCCCTAATCCTAGTAAAAAAGGCGGCGGCTATAGTAAATGAAAGCCAGGGCAAGCTTGATAATAAGCGAAAGGAAGCCATAGTTGGGGCTTGTGATAGGCTTCTAGCTGGTGGTTATGAGGACCACTTCCCGCTTACAGTCTATCAGACAGGATCAGGGACTCAGACAAATATGAATGTCAATGAAGTTATAGCCCACCTTGCCAATGAGCTCTTGGGGGAAGATTTAATCCATCCAAATGACCATGTAAATATGAGCCAATCTACAAATGACTCCTTCCCGACAGCCATGCACATAGCAAGCCTACTTGCTATCAGGGATAGGCTCTTGCCAGAAATAGAAAATTTAGGACAAGCCTTTAGGAAAAAGGCAGAGGAATTTGAGGGGATAATTAAAACAGGCAGGACCCATCTTCAAGATGCCACCCCCCTTGCCCTTTCCGATGAAATAAAGACCTACTCAGATCTTATACTTAGAGATGAGGACTACATCAAAGAAAGTGCCAAAGCTTTAGATAAACTTGCCATAGGTGGCACTGCTGTGGGCACAGGACTAAATACCAAAGAAGGCTACGATAAGGAAATGGCCAGACTTTTATCAGAATTTACTGGCCTAGACCTTGAGGCTGACCCTAATAAATTCTTGCAATTATCATCCAAAGGTGGACTGGCAAGGACTCATGGAGCTATAAAAATCTTAGCCAGCAACCTCTTAAAAATTGCCGAAGACATCAGATTTTTATCATCTGGCCCAAGAACAGGCATTGGCGAGCTAATAATCCCAGCCAACGAACCAGGCTCATCAATCATGCCAGGCAAGGTAAATCCAACCCAGGTAGAAATGTTAAGCATGATTTGCCTAGAAGTGATGGCAAATGACCAGGCAATCACCATGGCCAACTCCCTTGGCCAGCTTGAATTAAACGCCTATATGCCACTAATAATCTCAAAGACCTTAGAATCAATTGATATTTTAGCTGGGGGCATCCATTCCTTTAATATCCACCTAGTCCAGGGCCTAGTGGCAAATGAAGAAAAAATCAAAGAAAATCTAGAAAAGTCACTCATGATTGTTACAAGCCTATCTCCGTTCATTGGCTACGAAAAGGCGGCAGAACTTGCTAAATTTGCCCACAAAAAGGGTATAAGTTTAAGAGCAGCTAACAAAGAGCTAGCTTATGTGTCTGACGAAGAATTTATAAAAATCGTAGACCCAAAAAAGATGATCTGAGAGGAAGAATGAACAAGTCAATTAAAAATACTAATTTCAACGATAGACTTCAAAAAGCCATAGAGAATTTGCTCGCAAGACATGGCAGTGAGAATGAAGCCTACAGGGCAGATAAGAAGCCCTTTGCAGTCTTTGATTGGGATAATACCTCAATTATAGGTGACGTAGAAGAGGCGCTTTTATATTATATAATAACCCACTTAGCCTTTAAGATGGATCCTGAAGAGCTTATAGAAGTAATAAAGAAAAATGTCCCTTCTGACAATCTTGATGAAAAATTTAATAATCTAGATGGAGAGCCTGTAAATATAGACCTCCTTGCTAGTGATATAAAAGAAGCCTATGACAAACTTTACGGGACAGCTAAGAGCCTTGGAGGGGATATCGACCTAGAGGATTTGCTAGATACCAATGTCTACAAGGAATTTGTAAGTAAGATGTTTTATAGATACAAAGCTATCAGGGCAAGGTCTGATGCAAGGGAAGACTATTGTTGGATGTCATTTTTGCTTACAAATTACACCACAGAAGAGCTTTATAATCTCTGTCAAGATGCCTTTGCCTATGTCAAAAAAGAGACCCCTAGAAGGGAAATCTTTACATCTCCAGATATAGAAAGCTCCGCAGGAAGAGTTGAGATATCAATCTTTGTGGGCTTGGGTGATATAGATGAAATGGCAAAGCTCTATAAGACTTTAGAATCAAATGGAATTGACGTTTATATAGTATCAGCCTCCTTCATAGATATAGTAAGGGCTTTTGCCACATCAAGGGCCAATGCTTATGGATTTGACAAGAACAAGGTCCTTGGCCTAAGGCTAGAAAAAGATGGTGATGGTAAAGTTATTCCAAATCTTGACCCAGCCTACCCTCCAACCCTTAAAGAAGGCAAGGTCCAAACTATAAATAAATTTATAAAAAATCCAAATAATTACGGGCCAATCATGGTCGGGGGCGATAGCGATGGCGATTATGCCATGCTTACAAGCTTTGATCAGACGGACCTAGGTCTTATAATTGACAGGGACATAGGAGGAAAGATAAATGACCTTAAAGCTTTTGCCCTTGATGGAGATAATAAATACCAGCTCCAAGCAAGGGATGTCAGAGCTAAGACCTTTATAAAAGAAAAAAGATCTAAGGAGCTTAAGAATGTATTTTGAAGATTATGAAATAGGAATGGTATTTGACAAGGAAATAGAACCCATCAAATTTAGCGAAGAAGAACTGATTTGGGCTGGAGAAAAATACGACCCAAGACCTATCCATACAGACAAGAAAGTGGCAGAAGCAAGCCCTTTTGGTAGGATAATCTCGCCAGGATCTTATTCAAACATGGCCTTTTGGGGCCAATGGGTAAAGACAGATATAGATAAGCCAGGCATCATAGCTGGTATTTCTATAGAATATGGCAAATGGCTAAGCCCAGTCTATCCTGACACTCTTTATGATATAAAAGTCGAAATTGTAGATAAAAAAGTTAGAAAAGAAGGGGTAAATGGCGCAGTCACCTATCTAATGACAGCGATAAATCCTGAGGGAGAAGTAGTAAGCGAATACTGCTGCACAGGCCTTGTAAGATTTAGACCGGAATAAGATATTTGAGCAAAAACCTAAAGAGAAGTGTAGGGTGGTTTGGAGAAATACGAGATATCTGTTATAATTAGATTATTAAAGTAAAGGCTTGCCTGAACTAGGCAAGCCTTTCTATTAAAGATAGGGGAGGATATACTTGAAAATCGTTTCGCTAAACACAACCAGAGCTTGCAATCTTTATTGTAAACATTGCTATAGGAATTCTGGTGAGGATGTAGATACCTCTGGAGAGCTTAGCACAGATGAGTGCAAGGCACTTTTTAGGGATATGAAAGAAGCTGGCTTTAATATGATCAAACTAAGTGGTGGTGAACCCCTTATGAGAGATGACATATTCGAGCTTGCAGAATATGCTCAAAACTTGGGACTATATACTTGCTTGGGGTCAAATGGAACCTTGATTAGTGAAGATAACATAGGAGAAATTAAAAAATACATAAGATCAGTTGCAGTGTCAATAGACTCAACTGACAAAAAATCCCACGATGACTTTAGGGGCTATGAAGGAGCTTTTGATAAGACCTTAAGAGGCATAGAACTTTTAAAGAAAAACGGTGTAAAGGTTCAAATAAATACGACCATATCAAGGATAAACAAAGATGAAATCCACGAGCTTTTAGATTTTGCAAGCTCTCTAGGAGCCAGCTCAGTACACGTATTATTTTTGGTAATGACTGGTAGGGGCAAAGATTTAGGGGGAGTCTACCTAAGCAAGGAAGAATATCTAAAAGCTATAAAGGAAGTTCTTGAATACGAATCAGACCTATTTATAAAGCCAACCTGTGCCCCACAGTCTACAGTTATAGCTAGAGAACTGGGTCTTGATCCTAAGGTTAAGAAGGCATGCATAGCCGGTATGTCATATTGCTCGGTAGTCTATGATGGAAGGGTGAATATTTGCCCTTATGCAGAAGTGACTGCTGGCAATCTAAGAGAGGAGAGCTTCCTTGATATATGGAATAAGTCTGAAGTTTTTGAAAAACTAAGGGACTATGATAACTACAAAGGAGCATGTGGAGCTTGTTCCTATAACGAAGTCTGTGGAGGATGTAGGGCTAGAGCCTTTGCCAATACAGGAGACTACTTAGAATTTGATAATTATTGTTCACTAGGAGATTAAAATGAAGAAATTTACATTAAAAGATTGGGTCTTAATGGCACTTTCCTTAGCTATGATGATAGTAGTAGGAAGAATGCTTTACACTATAAGTCTAAGCTTACCTATCCCATCATCAAGAGTTTTAGTTACAGCACCAGTATTTGCCTTTATCTATACAGCTACAGCTATGCAGACAAGAAGAATAGGAACAGTTAGCTTTATATCCCTAGCCTATGGCTTATATATGCTTAGATTTTCAATATTTGGAGCAGCAGCTGGAGTGCTTTCAGGAATACTTTGTGACCTTATAAGCCTATTAATATTTAAAAACTATGACAAGATTGAAAATATAGTTTATTCAGTACCGATCAAATCAACTTTATCAGTTTGGACATCATACTTTATAGTTACAAAGTTTGTACCAAATTCAAGATTTGTCCAGGCAGGTTTAATACCAACCCTAATAATTAGCGTAATAATCTATTTTGTGGGTCTTGGAGCAAGTAAATATACAGCTAGAGTCTTTTCTAAAAGGATGGCTATAGCGTGAGAAAAACAGAGGTAATAGAAGATAATAAAGCTAAAAATTTAGATCTTAAGGATAGAAAATACATCCTAGCCCATGATGATGATACTGGAGATTTGTATGTCCATATACTAGCGGATTTTAAAGATTACAAGCTATCAGATCATCTAGATGAGGTTTTCGGATATTGGAAAGATGATGATTTTGTATTTTCTTGCTTGCTTGATAATGATAAAAGTTCCTACACGACAGAGGGTAGGTATCTAATCTTTAAAGGTCATTTGAGAAATTCGGTATTGACTATGCTTAAGGCAGAAAGAAAATTAAAAGAAGAAGATTTGAGAGTACCTTTAATAGAGATTTATAAATCTAATAATCCAAAATTTAATAAGATAATAAAAAATAAAAATCTCTATGATTTCATATATGAAAATGGTAAATTTGTAGACTATGAGAAGGGATTTGATTATGAGACTTTGCTAGGATATAAAAAAGGCTAAGAATGATTTTTCTTTAAGCTTTTTTTGATTATTTTAAAAATATAAGACTTATGATCTTCTTAGAAATTGTCTGTAGGAAATCTTACAAATGATTTCCGATAAGGGATAATTTTGATAAAAAATAAGAAAATTTATGAATTTTTTTAAAAAAATCATGAAAAATGTAAGGGCTAACATCCTTTATAATATCAAGTTGATAATTTTCAAACAAAGAAAATCATTGATATTTTTTGGCGAATCCTCCCTCAAAGTGTTGACATAAACGTTTTTATCATATATAATCTAGTCAGATAGGAAATACAAATTGATATAGATTTTTGATAAATAATTAGTAATGATTTTGGGATAAGGCGACCCAGGTATATTTTAGAAAAAATCTACTTTTTTGATTCTATCGATTGCAAAGGTTTACATATTACATAAACAAGGAGAGAAAAATGAAAAAAATTGGTTTAATTCCAAGAATGATTTGTGGTATAATCTTAGGTATCTTAATAGGATCTTATCTACCAGAATCAATAGTAAGAATTTTTGTGACATTTTCATCTATCTTTGGTAACTTCCTAAACTTCATAATTCCACTTATGATTTTAGCATTCGTTACTAAGGGTATAGCAGATCTAGGAGAAGGAGCTGGTAAACTTTTAGGTGTTACAGTAGCCCTAGCTTATGCATCTACTCTTATCGGTGGTTCTGCATCATACTTCATGTCAAGGGCAATCTTCCCTAACTTTATCAACGAAAGTCAAGTAGCAGCTATCCAAGCAGCAGATGAAATCAAGCTTGACCCATATTTTACCGTTGAGATTGCACCATTCTTTACAGTTACAAGTGGTATCATATTCGCCTTTATGCTTGGTATCTGTATTTCATGGTTAAGGAAAAAGGGCTCTGGCAAGTACTTATACGGAGCAGTTGATGAATTTAACCAAATCATCACCCAAGTATTAGCAGTAGCTATAGTTCCAGTACTTCCATTCTTTATCATGGGTAACTTCGCTAAGATGGCCTTTACAGGTTCTGTATTCGCAGTTCTTTCAATTTTCTGGAAGATATTTATCTGCATTATAGCCCTACACTTAATCTACATCACAATATTATTTGTGGCATCAGGTTCATATGCAGGCAAAAATCCATTTGCTATGCTTAAAAACCAACTTAGGGGCTACTTTACAGCTGTAGGTACCCAATCTTCAGCAGCAACAATTCCAGTTAACCTAGAATGTGCTGAGGCAAACGGCGTATCTCAACCAATCAGAGACTTCGTAATTCCATTAGGAGCTACAGTTCATATGCCAGGTTCTATGATTACAATTACAGGTTGTGTATTTACAATCCTTACAATGTATAACATGGACCACTCATATGGCCTAATGATCCAACTTATAGCTATCCTTGGTGTAGCAATGGTAGCAGCACCAGGAGCACCAGGTGGAGCAATCATGTCAGCACTTCCATTCCTACCAATAGTAGGAATTAGCCCAGAGTCAGCAATGGCAACATTAGCTATTTCTCTATACCTAACCCAAGACTCATTTGGTACAGCAGCAAATATCTCTGGTGATACAGCTCTAGCAGTAGCAGTGGATAAATTCTATCACAGAAATATCCTAGGAGACAAAAACTGGCAAGCAGACCCAGTTAAATAATAAGATTAGTAAAATTTTGCAAGATAAGGGGATGTTAACAAAATATCTATTGGGTTAACTCCCCTTTATAATTTAAGGAAAAGGAGAAATTATGGCAGTAAATGCTTCAATTTTTGAGATAATGGGACCAGTCATGGTCGGACCATCAAGCTCTCATACAGCAGGAGCTTGTAGGATAGGCAATATAGCCAGGAGAATGGTCGATAGAAATTTCAATGAAGTAGACTTTTATCTACACGGTTCTTTTGCCAAAACCTATAAGGGACATGGTACAAACAGAGCTTTAGTAGGTGGAGTTTTAGGTTATGAGCCAGATGATGATAGGATAATAAATTCATTTGACTATGCAGATCAAGCTGGAATTAAATACAACTTCTTAGAAACAGACCTAGGCGATGTACATCCTAATACAGTAAAAATAGTCTTCAAATATCCAGACAGAAGCCCGCTAGAAGTCCAAGGCTCTTCTATAGGTGGTGGATCAATAGTAATAACCAAGGTAAATGGCAATTCTATCGAATACAACGCTACAAAGCCAACCCTCTTCATGTCTTATGGCGAGCAAAAGGGAGTAATAGCCTTTGTATCAGGCGTGCTATTTGAGTATGGTTATAACATTCACATGATGAAGACAATCAAAGATGGTGACAATGTAATGCTAGTTTGCGAGCTTGACGAACCACTCAAAGAAGGGGTTCTAGAGGAAATCAGAGCTGGTAAAGACTTCACCTTCTTAAAATATATAGAATAGGATAGAAATATGCTTACAACAATGAAATTACTAAAAGAAAGATGCGAGAACGAAAATCTCAATCTTTGGCAATTAGCTATAAAAGATGAAATAGAAAACACAGGCAAGACCGAAGAAGAAATATTTGCTAGACTTCAGAAGACCTTAGATGTCATGAAGGCATCTGCTGAACGTGCCCTAGAAGAAGACGTAAGAAGCGTTACAGGCATGACAGGTGGCAATGCCAAGAAGATGAACAAATACTTCCTAAGCGGGGAAAGCGTCCTAGGAGATACACCATCCCTAGCCATGGCCATGGCCCTATCAACATCAGAAGTCAATGCAGCCATGGGAAGGATAGTAGCAGCTCCAACAGCAGGCAGCTCTGGAATAATCCCAGCCACAATGATGACCATGTATAAAAAATATGGCTATGACGACAGGAAACTAAAAGAAGCCCTCCTAGTAGCAACCCAAATTGGACAAGTAATCTTTGACAATGCGACCTTTGCAGGTGCAGAAGGTGGTTGCCAAGCAGAAACAGGATCAGCAAGTGCCATGGCAGCAGCTGCAGTGTGCTACCTTAGAGGTTATGACATCCAAACCCAAGAAAATGCTGCAACAGCAAGCCTACTAAACATCATGGGTCTAATCTGTGACCCAATAGGCGGCATGGTAGAATTCCCATGCAACCTAAGAAATGCAAACGGAATAATGAATGCCTTAGCAAGTGCCGACATGGCAATGGCAGGAGTGGCAATGTTTGTAACCTTCGATGAAGCTGTAGAAGCCATGAAGAGAGTAGGAGATTCCCTACCAGAAAGACTTAGGGAAACAGGCGAAGGCGGCATAGCAGTCTGCCCATCAGCTCTAAAATTAAGAGATAAATATATAGACAACCCAGAAAAGGGTCAAACAATAGAAAACGAAGCTAAACACTAAAAAATCGGGGAAGAAATTCCCTGTTTTTTTATGTCTTTTTCAGAAAAATATTATTTTTTTCGGACAAATTTGGGAATAATGATATTAATAAGGAGGCTTTATGAAAAGGTATGAAATAGAAAAAATAAACAAGCAAAGAGATGACTTCCTTAAAGCTATCAAGGAATCTGACCTTGACTACATAAAAGAATTTTTCCCTCAGGTTAAGCTAATTTTTACAGGAGAAAAGCTAGGTATAAGAGGAAGGGTAGCCAAGGATCCGCTAAGAAGTCTTAAAAATATAACCCTATCCTACAACACCCTTTATTTTGTAAGCGCCTTAAGTGGCGGGATGGATCCTCTAATTGGCCACTACATGGCAGAAAAATATTCGATTATGATTGAGTACACTGACAATGAAGAAGACTTGTGGAAAATACACGAAGAAATGCTTTTTAGGTATGCATCAAGGGAAAATAGACTTCACAACAAGGGTCTTGATACCTTATCTAGAAAGATAAATGCCTACATAGATAATAATTTCATGGAAGATATAAATAATGATAGCTTGGCCTCTCATTTTAACATATCTAAGGAACACATGATGAGGACTTATAAAAAGGAGACGGGAGATACAATAAATAATTATATAGTAGCCAAGAGAATAAAGGAAGCAAAAGACCTCCTTCTCTTATCAGACCTATCCATGACAGAAATAGCCTTTAGGGTTGGGTTTAAAAATTCTCAATATTTTTCCAATTCCTTCAAGAAAAACACAGGTTTTTCTCCAAAAGACTACAGAAAATCAAAATAAAGTCATTAATTTATAAAAAATAGTCATTTTTTTAGAAGAATTCATCTGGGAAAACCTATATCATATAGGTATAAGTTTATTTTTTAACTATCAAGAATAAAAAAGGAGGAAGCGATGAAGGTTTTAGGACCGATAGAAGTAACAGAAAATTCGCATCCATTTTCATCTATGAAATTTGCGCGAGAAGTGATAAATGTAGAAGATTATGGTTTTCTAGAAGAAGAGTATTTTGTATCTGACCTTGCCAATGTCTATGATTTTGACAAGGAAAAGGAAAAAGTTTTTAAATATCAGGAAAACATTCCCTACACAACAAGAATTTTAGTAAGAAGACCTCTTTCTAAAGAAAAATTTACTGGTAGATGCTACATAGATATAATGAATGCTTCAAATAACTATGATATAGAGGACTTGTGGAGAAGATCTTATCTACATATTATGGAAAATAACCATATGTATATAGGAGTTACATCCAAACCAACCAATATTTTGTCCCTAAAGAATTTTGACCTTGATAGGTACAGGTCCCTATCAATGCCTGCCAAAAATCCATCACCTCAGCCAGCAGCCCTAGACACAAGGACAGGGTCCATAGATGGGTGTGAAGATGGACTTATTTGGGATATTCTCTATCAAGTAGGAAGAGAAGCTAAGAATAATCCTCAAGCTTTTTGCGGCGGTCTGGATGTTAAATATCTTTACTTAAGTGGCCAAAGTCAATCAGGTATGTATCTAAATACCTATATAAACTTTATGCATAATTATTACAAGGACCAAGGCTATGAGAAAGTATATGATGGCTACCTATCTTTAGCTTCTGGAGGTTTAACAAGAGCTTTAAGGCAAGATCCTGATGAGAAACTAAACTTTGCCATAAGACCTAGCCGTGAAGAAGAAATAGATGTGCCAGTTATAAGCTTTAATACCGAGTGCGACTACCATTTATTTGGGACAATGGGAGATGGTCTAGTAAAGACAAAGAATGAAAATTCGCCTACAAATAAGAGAAGGTATTATGATATGACAGCCGCTGCCCACACTGATGCGGCAAGTCCCCTAGTGCCAACCAATGAGGAGATTCAAAAGACAAAGTGTCCACCAAGGATTTTGGATAATGAGTATGAATTTAGGTTAAATGATTTAAAATTTGATTATTATATCAATGCTATGCTTGATAGGCTTCACGAATGGGCGACAGGTGGAAACCCACCTCAAATAATAGACCCAATCGACTTTGACAAAAAAGATGCCTATGGACATCACCAAGGAGGCTTAAGATCTGTTTATCTATTGGTGCCAAAGGCTTCTTATCAGGCGTGTGACTTCCCTGGATCTACAAATGGCAAGATGGAATTTTTCTCTAAGGAAAAAATGGAAGAGATTTATGGAAGCTTCGAAAATTATTTAGAGAAATTTAAAGAAGTTGCCAAAGAACATGTCAAAGAAGGTCTTTTGACAGAAAAAGATGCCCAAAGAGCTATAGACTGGGCTAAAAATGTAAATGAGTAAGAAGAGGAGAGTTTATGAAAACTAGAGAATTTAGACCTTTTAGCAAAAAGGATCAAATAGGATATATAGCAGGAGATATGGCAGGTTCCTTTGTAAACCTCACCATGGATGCTTTCTTCCTAGTATTTTGTACCTATGTACTTAAGGTAGACCCAAAATTCATGTCAGGTCTATTCTTATTTGCCAGACTTTTTGATGCAATCAACGACCCAATAATAGGATCGCTTCCAGATAGGTTTTCTATCGGCAAGAGCGGAGATAAGTTTAAGCCATTTATAAAAATTGCCATGTGGCCATTAGCTATATCTATCCTTTTAGGATTTTTTGATGTTACTAAATTAGGATTTTCAACAACAGCCACCCACATATGGGTAGCCTTTACCTATATCCTTTATGGAATGAGCTACACAGGTACATCCATGCCATTTGGAGCCATGGCTACAGTAGTTACCTTAGATCCAACAGAAAGGTCAAAGTTATCCGCAGCTAGAGCCATCGGTGGTACAGCAATAGGATATGGATTCTTATCTATAATTCCAATGTTTATATGGGATGCTAACAAGAACCCAAATCCAAGCGGTTACACCATTGTATCAATAATAGCAGCCCTAGGTTGTATAATCTGCTACTACATTCTTTGTGGTCTAACTCAAGAAAGATATGCCCACCTAGCCCACAAGGCAAATGATGGCAAGAATGGTTATTCATTTAAAGAAGTAATAGGCCAAGCTTTTAAAAACAGAGCAATGCTCGGTATCATGTTTGCATCAATAGGATCACTAATTTATATAACAGGAAACTCTCAATTTGGTGGTTTCATCTTTAAAGAATTCTACCAAGCACCAAAGATGCAATCAGTAGCTATGTATGTCCAATTGCCAGTAACAATTGCAATGTTCTTCATAGTGCCAAAGATGCAGGCGAAATTTGGAAAGAGAAATCTCCTCCTAGCCATGCTCACATGGAACTTTGCCCTATCTTTATTTATATTCCTAAAACCACTTGAAAATGTAACAGCCTACATTATCCTAAACGCCCTAGCCAATCTCGGTCAGGTGACCTTCATAATGGTAGTTTGGGCCTTTGTAGCAGATGCAATCGACTATCACGAATATAAATTTAATTCAAGAAATGACGGAACCCTTTATTCTATCTATACCTTTGCTAGAAAAATCGGTTCAACCCTTGCAAGTTTTGGAGCGACAGCTGCTCTAGCTGCCATTGGTTTTGTAGCTACAGCTGAAGTTCAAAGTCCAGAAACTATATCTGCAATTAGATATCTAGGTACATCTATACCGCTAATTGCAAGCATTATAGAGATAATCGGAATTAAATTCATTTGGAATTTAACCAAAGAAGACTCTGAAAATATTACAAAAGCTTTGAGAGATTCAGAATGAAAAAAATAGATATTCATATCCACACTTCTAAGGATAGTGGTCATAAGATAAATGGCCAAGAGCTGATAAACAAGGACCAAATGATAAAATCAATGGCAAAAAGAGGGGTAGATAAGTCTGTCCTCATGTCTTCATCAGCCAAAGAATCAGATTTGTTGTCAAACGATGAACTTAGACAGATTTGTCAAGATTCTGATAGGTTTTACTATATGTCTATGGTTGATTTTGAAAAAGATATTTATGAACAGTTAAAAAGAGAAAAGGACCTAGGCTCAATTGGGGTCGGAGAACTTGTTTATAATAAGCCTTTCAACAGCCCTGAAATTTTTGAGCTCTTAGAAGCAGCTGAAAGCCTAGAGATGCCAGTTTTATTCCATATGAGTCCACAAATTGGAAAGTATTACGGAGTCTATGACCTAAAGGGACTTCTTTATCTAGAAGAAGCTCTAAATAGATTTAAAAACCTAATATTCATAGGTCATTCTCAGGCCTTTTGGTGTGAGATTTCTAAATATGATGACAACGACCCATCTTACAGAGATTCTTATCCAGAAGGGCCAGTTGTTGAAGGTAGGATAGGTGAATTGATGAGAAAATATCCAAATCTCTATGCAGACCTATCAGCTAATAGTGGAGCCAATGCTATCATGAGGGATAAAGACTACGGAATTTCCTTCATCAAAGAATTTTCAGATAGGTTATTTTTTGGAACTGATACCTATAATAAAGATCAAGAATTCCCACTTGATGCCTACCTTGAAAAATTAGGTCAAGATGGACTAATAGAAAAAGAAGAATTGGAAAAAATTTATTACAAGAATTTTGAAAGAGTTTTTAAGATTAAAGAAAAACAAGGCTGCTAGCAATAAGCTAGCAGCTTTTTTGGAGTAAGTTTTATGATATAATAAAAGAAAAGGAGAAGATATGCAAGATATAAAAATAATTTTTTTCGATATAGATGGCACCCTGATAAGCCTAGATAAGGACGATATTTCAGCAAAAACTAGAAAAGCCCTAAGTGCTCTTAAGGAAAAGGGGATAATTCTTGTAATAGCTTCAGGCAGGTCGCCAATCCAGATTCCTCACTTTGACGGTATAGATTTTGATTGTCACTTAACCTTCAATGGGTCCTTGTGTTTTAATGACAAAGACCAAATTTTTTCAAACCCACTTGATAGGGCTGATGTTTTAAAATTGATAGAAAATGCCAAGGCTATGGATAAGCCTTTGGGTCTTGCAAGCAGGGATAGATATGTAGCAAATTATTTAAATGATGATCTAGGAAAATATTTTTCTTTCGGCTCTACTATGCCAGACATAGTAGATGATATAGGGAAATTTGTAAGAGATAATGATGTTTATCAAATGGTCATGCCTATTAAAAAAGAAGAATACGAAAAAGCCTTAGCTGGCACAGATAAGCTTAAAATCACAGCTTGGTGGGATAGGGCAGTTGACATAATCCCTCATGATGGGGGCAAGGGCAGGTCTGTAGAAAAAATCCTAGAATATTATGGTTTTGACAAAAACGAGGCCCTAGCTTTTGGTGATGGGGATAATGACATAGAAATGTTTGAGCAGGTAAGGGGTATAGCTATGGAAAATGCTTCAGAAAACCTAAAAAATATTTCCTTTGATACCTGTAAGAGCGTAGATTCAGATGGAGTCTATTATTATTTGAAGGATAAGGGCATAATATAAAGCTTACCTTCTCAATGAAAAAATCCCACCAAGCGGTGGGACTTTTAGATTATTTTACATCCTTAGCAGGTTCGTGGATTTTTACAAATTTAAGTTTGTTATTATCATCTACATCGTATTCAAGGATGGCACAATTTCCTAAGTGGCCTGGCTTATCCTTTTCTGGATTATCCAAGGTTGAAAGGACGTGGGTCCACATGGCGCCAGCGTGGCTGACCATGAGGATGGTATTTGCAGTTGACTTTTCAAGGATTTCTTTGATTGTCCTACTCATTCTAGATGCAACTTCCTTATCGCTTTCGCCACCCCAAGGCACGAAAAAATCTTCGTGGGTCATTTGGTCAGGGCGTCTTGGTACTTTTTGGAGGATTTCAGCTTCACCTTCCATCATGCCAAAATTCCACTCTTTAAGGCCCTTGACTCTTTTGTAAGGGATGTCTGTTATAAGCTCAAGTGTATCGCAAGCTCGCTCCTGGGTAGATGAGTAAGCCTCATCAAATTTTATATTGTTTTCCTTAAAATACTCCCCAACTTTCTTAGCTTGTCGGATACCAAGGTCTGTAAGTGGCGAATCACACCATCCTTGAGTCATGCCCTTGAGATTAAAAAGTGTTTGTCCGTGTCTAACTATATATAATTTTCTCATAATTCCTCCTATAAATTTTTCAAAAATAAAACCATCTGGCCAATTGCTATAATAGACTCTGGCCATTTTGGATAGCAAACGGGAAAGACGTGGCCGAGAGCTTGGTCTATTCCTTTTCCAAAGTCAGCAAATTCATAAAATCCGCTTCCTTCGTCAAGATAGTCCCTAAGGTCATAAGAGTGGTCTCTAATAAAATCTTCCTTGCTAGTTTGGATAAAAATCGGGCAAGGATTTACCTTATCAAAAATCTTAATCATGTTTTTGGCATAAGTTTTTAGATCATCATGGTTTAAACCGCCTATAACAAATTCATTAATACTTGAAAATGATCCGTCATCTGCAAGTCTAGTCATAGGAGAGATAAAAACCATGCCGTCAATTTCAATCTTTGGGCAGGAAATCCCAAATAAATCTTGAAGTTCGCCACTATTTATGATTGCAAAGGCAGCCATGGCCAAATAGGCCCCTGCTGAATCGGCACTTATAAAAAGTTTATCCATATTTAGGTCAAATTTCTCATGATTATTATAAATAAAAGAAATACCACTTATAATATCAGAGATTTGCTCTTTAAGACTTACTTGAGGAAGTAACCTATAATTAAGGGCTGCTACATTAAAACCAGCTCTAGCAAATTCAATATTAATATTTCTATTTAATTCTTTTCTCCCATAAACAAGGCCACCACCGTGGATATTTATGATAGTAGGCAGGCCCTTGCCCTTATTTTCTTCATTATAATAAATATCAAAAAGGTGAAAGTCATCCCTATCATTGATATAAGCAAGATCAGATTTAACTATCACTCCATCTGTGGGATAAGATTGTTTAGCAAGTCGCTTTCTGTCATTTGTATCCATGTCATTTATGATTTCTTCTAAGCTGTGGTTTGGATAGAGGTCCTTGGTCATTTAATAAAAATTCCTTTCATTTGCATTAATTTTATCATTCTTTAAGAAAAATATTTCATATATTAGAAACACTGATAAGATAGCCCCTATACCAAGAAATATTCCAGTTAGGCTTGTAAATCCTGTGATTTTCTTAAGGGCCATCAGGCAAAGAGGGGCGATGAACATGCCGAGGTTATTGGAAGCAAATAAGATCCCGGTAGCCTTGGCCAGGTGCTTGCTTGCCATATGAGTTTCTAAATCTCCAAGTAAAAAGGAAATACAAATTGATTGGAAAAATGTAGCGATTCCCACCCCTAGGACCAATAAAATTACAGACTTATCCGTAACAGAAATTATCAGACTTCCAATAATCACCATCAAGGTCGCTAGCTTTAAGGTATTTTCTTTAAAGATTTCAAAGAATATTCCATAGGCTAGGCCGCCAACCATACCAATAAACATAATAGCCATTGTATAGAGACTTATGGACTCGCCATGGACCCCGTTATTGGCGAGAACACTTGGGAATCTAAGATTCATGGCATTTATTGACATGATAATTGCTAGGGATAGGCCTATGTAATATTTAACAATCCCATTGGCCTTGAATTTTGACTTATCTTCCTTGTTTGCAATTTCAATCTCTGGGACTGATGTTAAGAAAAATATAAGTGGGATTAGGGCTAAAATATAAACTGCAAAAGACTTATAAAAATCATTCCTACCAAAGATCCCGGCTATAAAAATCGTAAGTATAATTCCAATCATTTCGAAGGCATTCCTAAAACCATGTAATTTGGCCTTTTTCTTGCCTGAATTAAAGAAGCTTATATAAGTAGATGAATTTGCAGCATAAATTCCAATGCCAGCCCCTAAAATTAGCCTATTAAGGATAAGAGAGACTTCGTTTTTAAACAATATAGGTATGAGGCCACTAATGCTTATAAGGCTTAAGCCCCAGATGGTTGTCTTTCGCATGCCAAATTTTTCATTAATATTGCCAGCCATAATCAAAAATATAGTGCCAGTTATAGCATTTAAACTAAGTATGAGCTCTCCTGAGCTTATAGATATGCCGAGGCTGTCTACAATATTTGGGGCAAACTGGTTTATAGCTATGGGAGATACATGATAAAGAGCCAGAAATAAGGTTGCCCAATCTCTCCTGCTTATTTTTTCCATTACATATAGGATTCCTTTCTTTATTCTTATTAGTATTTTACATTTTTAAAGAGTAATTAAAACCTCCATAGCTAAACCATGTAATTTAATATTATCTATTAAATAAAATTTTGTAACTATCCATGGTGATTTTAACAAACGTTAACAATGAATGTAGAAATAAGTGTAATTGACCATAGTTTCAACCTATTATATAATTGGGTTAAATAGATGATCTATTATTTAATCTTAGGGAGGTGATACAATCGAAAGACAATACAAGATGCTAAAAATTCTATCTAATCATAATGAACCTATTTCATCTAGAAGATTAAGTGATTACTTGCAAGTGTCTAGAAGAACAGTTTTTAAAGATATCGATAGTTTGAGAACAATAGCAAATAGATACAATATAGATATTGTTAATATTCCTTCGAAGGGAATCTTGCTTAAAACAAATGATACTGAAAATATTATAAATTTAGAGAAAAAGATTAAAGGAAGAATAGATAGTGATAATTACTCTGTCGATAATAGGAGGGTTTACATTATCAAGCAGCTTTTTTTAACGAATAACAATCTAACCTTAGAGAGTTTATCTGAAGAATATCTTGTAAGTAAAACTTCAATTTATAATGATATAAAGGTTATTAATAAAGTAATAGAAGGATATGGATCAAAAATAGTTTCAAATATATCAGGAATTGAGTTGATCGGAGACGAGTTAAATATTCAACGTTCTTTAATAGAGATAATATTTCATTATTCAGATAAGGTTTCATACTTAAGTTCAATAAATAAAGCTCAGTTAACATTTTTTGATGAAAATATAGTTAATAGGATATACGAAGAATTGTTTCTTAATAGTAAAAGTTTGATAGAAAATCTCCCCGATTATTATATTCAATCATTCCTGACATCTGTATTTACCTTATGTTCTAGAGTTAATATAGGATGTCATATTGAAGATGATTTTAATTATAACAATCCTGAGCTTAATGATAGTGAATCAGAGACAGTCAAAAGTTTTGTTAATTTTTTAAAAGATGAATTAAAACTAAATTTAGAGACCAAAGATATCACATATCTTAATAAACAACTTTATGCCCATAGGTTGATGGATAAACAAATAGGAGATAGAACTGACAATTCCTTTATAGTAAATAAATTTATTGGAAGGGTTAGCAAGATTGAAGGAGTCGATTTTAGTAATAATAAAGAGTTGGTTAAGGCACTTTCATATCATATATCAGCTATGGTTGAGAGATTAAAACTAGGTATTCATATACAAAATCCCCTTTTAAAAAGTTTGCGTCAAGAGTATAAAACCTTATTTAGTATAATTTGGTATTCAGCTAATATATTGGAAGATTTCTTTAAGATAAAGATGAATGATGATGAAGTATCTTTGATTTTAATATATTTTCAAATCCAGATAGAAGCCTCGAATAAGTCTAATAATATTTTGGTTGTATGCCAATATGGAGTTTCGTGTGCTCAGCTTATATATAACAAAGTAAAAGGATTTCTTCCAGAAAAAGATATTCTATCAGTAAAAACATTAGATGATTTGAGTAAAAGTGATTTAAGTGATGTAGATTTTATTATTTCATCTATAAATTTGGACTATTTAAATTTAGATATACCTTATGTTTTTGTTAATCCTATAATTAATAATGATGACTATATAAAAATAATATCTGAATATACAAAAATATTTAGTAAGGGACATCAAATAAGGAAAGACAAGATAAGTAGTGAAAATATAAATAATATAGACATTGCTCAGCTAATATCTTTAGAAACTATATTTTTGAGTAAAGAATTTGAGAATAAAGAAAAATTAATCGAATATGTTGGCCATTCATTAAAGAAAAATAAATTTGTTGATGATTCTTACTTGAAGTCTATCTTTGCTAGAGAAGCTATAGGAATTACAGCATTAGAATATGGGGTAGCTTTACCTCATGCAAGTCCAAAAACAGTTAATAAAACACATATAGCAATATGTACTCTAAAGAGTCCTATCGACTGGGACGGGGTCCCGATATCATTAGTTATTTTCATGAATTTTGAAGATGATGAAGAAGAAAATATTCGCTATATAGTAGATAAAATATATAAAAAGATAAACTCGAAAGAGAAAGTCAATAAATTGGTAGGATGTTATAGCCCTAAGGAATTAATAGAAGAAATTAGAAGTATATGAGGTGAATATGTATTTTAATAAGAAGTTAATAAATATTTTTGTAAGCGTCAATAGTCAGGATGAGCTATTTAAATTTATGTCAGATTGTTTAAGTAATAGCGGATGTGTAAAGGATTCTTTTTATGATGGAATAGTAAGTAGAGAATCTGAGTACCCAACAGGAATACAAATAGGAAATGTTGGATTTGCTATACCACATACTGATTCAAAACACGTTTTGGAGTCACAAATTTGTTTTGCATCTTTAAAAAAACCAATTGATTTTTCGGACATGACAGATGTTAATAATAAATTCCCTGTAAATTTAGTATTCATGCTTGCTATGAAGGAACCTGGTGATCAAATAAAAACTTTACAAAAATTAATGGAATTATTTGCTAATGAGGAAGTTATAAATTTTCTTCTAAAATCAGATAATAAGGATGAAATTCTAAATATTTTAAAAGAAAATGGAATTGACTAAAATATAGTTTAATAAGGAGGATTTAATGTCAGTTTTAATTAATTCGTTTCAATGGTTCATAGGTCTTGGATCAAATGTTTTTTTACCAATAATAATCTTTATTTTAGGAATTATTTTTGGTTTAAAGCCAGGAAAGGCCCTAATGTCAGGTATAACAGTAGGAATTGGTTCGATTGGTCTTGGACTAGTATTGAACTTGTTGTCAGGTAGTTTAGGAAGTGCAATTCAAGAAATGGGAAATCATTATGGTAGTTCTCTTAATATATTAGATATAGGTGTGGGAGTTGGAGGGCCTTTAGCTTTCTCTACATCTTTAGGCTTGATGATGATACCTATTTCACTTGTAGTTAATATATTGTTCGTATTTTTGGGTTTAACTAGAACTTTGAATGTAGATATTTGGAATTTTTGGTTTCCAATATTTATGGGAATGATTACTCAATCAATTACAGGTAATTTTGCGTTTGGTCTAGTAGGTGGAACTGTTGCAGTAATGATTCAATGGTTACTTGCAGATATAAATCAGAAAAAAACTAGTGAATTTTTTGGATATCCTGGTATAGCGATAAGCCACATGATGGTTAATTCTGGTGCAATAATTGCACGTCCTTTAAATTGGGTTTTTGATAGAATACCTGGTCTAAATAAAATTGATCTTGACGCCGAATCTTTAACTAAAAGATTTGGGATATTGGGAGATACTGTTTTTATAGGATTAGTTATAGGTGCAATAGTTGGTATTTTTGCTAAATATGATGCAGCTAAGATCGGAAATCTTGCTATATCTACAGCGGCGGTAATGAAAATAATGCCTAAAATGGTTGCGATGTTTATGGAAGGCCTTGGACCAATAGCAGAAGCTGCTTCAGATTTTGCCAATAATAAATTAGGTGGTAGACAAGTTAATATAGGAATGGATGCTGCACTTGTAGTAGGACACTCTGCAGTTATGTCTACATCAATATTATTAGTTCCAATTTCTTTGGCTTTAGCATTAGTATTACCAGGTAATCAAGTTTTGCCTTTTGGAGATTTAGCATTTTTCGCATTTGCTATAGCTATGATGGTTCCTTTCTTTAAAGGAAACGTTATTAGAACTGTACTAGGAAGTGCTATATATGTTGCTGCTTGTCTTTATTTATCAACATGGTTAGCTCCAGTAATGACAGACGTATTTAATTTAGCTAGCTTCGATGTAGGGACAGCAGGATTAGTAACAATGCTATTAGCGGCTTTATGGCCTGTTGTTTTATATGTATTAGCATTAAAATATTTAGGCATAGTAGGGGTAGTAATAATAGGAATGTTGGTAATACTAATAATGTATTACATCAATAAGGTTAAGAAAATTTCTTATTTTCAATAGAGTAATAATATAAAGGAGATTATAAATGAAAAAAATATTAGTAATTTGTGGAGCCGGTCATGCAACATCAACAATAGCTGTTTCTAAGATAGAAAAGTGGTTATCTGATAATAATTTAGCCTCTGATGCTAAAATTTATCAATCAAAAATTGCTGATGAATTAAATAAATTTGATGATTATGATGTTGTTGTTAGCACAACGGTTGTTCCTGATTCTGTAAAGGCAAAAGTAATAAATGGTGTTGCTTTATTAACTGGAGTAGGCAGAGAAAAAGTATTTGAACAAATACGTAAAGAATTGGAAAAATAATGATTATACATGATTCTATTAAATTAGAAACAGTTGCAGGAAGACCATCCTTCCATGATATAACAGATAATATTAAAGATATAGTAGATAAAAACGCCATAACAGATGGAATAATAGTTATTTCAAGTTCTCACACAACTTGTTCATTATTTTTTGATGAGGATATGCATGATAGAAATTATTTCGGTGATGATTTCTTACATGTTGATATAGCTGAAATGATGGAAACAATAGCCCCAACTATGAGGTCAGAGGGTGATTACCATAGCCCTGGAAATAAACATATTGAGTTTGGATTAAACTTAGGAGATTCAGAATTCCCACCAGAAAAATGGACCATGCTTAATACAGATGCCCATCTAAAATCTTCACTATTTGGAAGTAATTCTATGACCCTCATAATCAAAGATAAAAAAATCTTATTAGGAAAATTAGGTAAAGTATTCTTTGTTGATTGGGATCAGCTGAGAGAAAGAAATAGAAATATTAATATTTTATTGCTGGGTGAAAAAAATGGTTGATATACTACCTTCAATTTTAAATAGTGATTTTTGGAATATTAAAGAGACATTAAACATTTTGAACAAAAGTGAGATAAAAGAGATTCATATAGATATAATGGACGGAAATTTTGTTGAAGATATGGCGTTTGGGCCTAAGTTTGTAAAAACTTTAAGAGAACATACAAATCTTAAATTAGATTTACATCTTATGATGATGAATCCAGAAAGAAAAATTGAAAAATTTATAGAAGCAGGGGCTGATAGTGTAACTTTCAATATTGAGAGTACTTTTAATGTTATGAATATTATTCAAGAAGTAAAAAAACATAACAAAAAAGTTGGCGTAGCGATCAGCCCGCACACATCAATATCCGTCATAGAAGCGATTTTGCCTTTTGTAGATCAAGTCTTAGTTTTAACCATAAAACCTGGAACATCAAATTCTAAAATAATTACAGAAATGTATGATAAAATTAAAGAATTATATGAAATAAAGATAAGGAAAGAATATTCATATAGGATAATGGTTGATGGAAAAATCGATGATAAAACACTTGGACCAATACTAGAAAGCGGTGCTGAGGCTGTCGTATCTGGTGGATATATTTTTAAAAATGAAAAAATATTAGACAACATTGAAATATTAAGAAAGATAGGAAGTAAATATGAGTAGTCAATCTTACTTAGAATTAATAGAAGGTGAAATTATCGAGTTTTTCAAATCAAATACATGTATTGACTTTGAAAAACTATCCAAATACTTTAAAAAGGATAGAAGGATTTTTGTAGGTGGGGTTGGAAGATCAAGCATGGCAGCTAGAGGTTTTGTAAATAGACTAGTTCATCTAGGGTACTATGCATACTTAATAGGGGATATTAGCACTCCTTTAGCTAGAAAAGATGATACAGTATTACTTATATCTAATTCAGGAAACACAAACTCACTGTATGCTATAGGAGAACGAGTCAAGAAAGACGGAGCTAAAATTTTAAGTATAACATCCAATAAAGATTCTAAAATTTTTCAAATTAGCGAAGATTCATTGGTATTAAAGGATGTTGATAAATCAAATCAGCCTATGGGTAGTTTATTTGAACAAGCAGCTTTGCTTGTGACTGATGCTTTCATTTTGTTTCTAATGAATCTTAACTCAGAAACTTCTGAGTCAATGAGAAAAAGACATTCAAATTTAGAATAAAGGTTAATTTTTTAATATTCTAGATTAGACGATAATAGGTGTAGTATTCTTTAAAGTCTAAATTTATTTTAGATGAATTGCAAATAATATTGCAACACCTAAACCAAACTAAGTTCATGCATAAATAAATTAAATGGAGTTTGATATTCTAGACATTTTCTAGGTCTGGTATTAAGCTCCATTAAGTTTTTAATCAGCTCATTAATAGATATTTTAGATAAATCTGTTTTCTTAGGGTAATATTCCCTTAACAAACCATTAGAATTTTCGTTACTACCTCTTTGCCATGCTGAGTATGCATCAGCAAAATAAAAATTCATCCCTCGTTTTTCAACATCTTCATAACAAGCAAATTCTTTGCTTCTGTCAGATGTGAAAGTATTTAAAGCTTCTAATGGTAAAGATTTAATTAGCTTGTCAATTGCTTCTAGCATAGAATTTTTACTTCGATCTATCATAGGTAAGGCTATGTAAAATTTAGTTTTTCTTTCTACAAATGTTGCTAGGCAACCTTTACATTTACCTCTGGATGACACAATTGTATCTAATTCCCAGTGAACAAATTTATTCCTTTTTTTAACTTCTTTAGGTCTTTTATTTATTGATTTACCAATGTTAAATCTACCTCTTGTTTCTTTGGCTTTTCTTGATTTTCCTTTTATTCTTAGTTTGGAAATATCAAAATCTATAATTCCTGAATAAATCCAATTATATATTGTTTTAAAGCATACTATATCTTTACATACAGTGTTTGCTATTTGCTCAGGAGACCACTTCTTATGAAGTTTTTCCGATATGCATTTGGTGATATTATCATCAAATTTTGGTTTTCTTCCTTTAGATGATGATTTTTTAACCTTATCTTTTTGAGCATAGACAGCTTCATAATCATTTTCACACCTTTTTAATTCTCTAGATATTGTGGAGTGATGAAAACCTAAAATTTTTGCTATTCTTCTAGAAGAATAGTCCTCTTTTCTTAGTACCTCTATCTTATTTATTTCATTTATGGTAAGATGATTGTAAGCTATTTTGATACTCCTTAATGTTTTTTGTGTAATTTAAGTGTATCATAAATGGCTTTTTATTTCATTTAAAAGTGTCTGGATTAATTTTACTATCCGAGATATTTCAAACTGGCAAATATGAAAAATCATATTCAAACTCTAGAGAATGGTTAAGAAGAAGAATCAGAATGTGTGCATGGAAAGGCTGGAAGAAAGTAAAAACCAAATTTACAAACTTAGTAAAGTTAGGAATAGCAAAATTTCAAGCTTGTCAATGGGCAAACACACGCAAATCCTATTGGAGGATAGCCAAAAGACCAGTACTAAGCAGAGCTCTTAACAACAAAAGAATAGCTGAAAGGGTCTATATATCCCTAATCAGCTATTACAATAAAGTTCTTATTAAACTGTAGAACCGCCGTATATGGAACCGTACGTACGGTGGTGTGAGAGGTCGGTAGATGAATTAATCATTTACCTCCTACTCGATTTATATTAATTTTAATCTACTATTTTAAGCTTGTGAAATTTGTATATCATCAAAATTGAAGTCTTCATCTTCAAATGTATCATTATTTCTTGATGCTTCTTCTTTGGTTATTTTTTTCTTTGTCAAAATTAGTAATACTGAAGTAACTAAGGAACCTGCTAATAAAGCTAATACAGCCATACCAGGCCTTGTCATTGCTGGAATTACAAAAACTCCACCAGATGGCACTGGGCTTCCTACATCCATACTAAAGCTGATCGCTCCTGTGACTCCACATCCTATGGAAGTACAAAAAACTGTTCTAACTAAGTCGTTCATGGCAATAGGAATTACACCTTCTGAAATCATACACAATCCCATCGGAAAAGCAACTTTAATATTTTCAACTTCAACATCGTTATAAATTCTTTTGTTAAATAGTTTGCTCCATACTAAGGATATGGTTACACCTATTGGTGGAACCATTGCTGCTAGAACTTTTATAGCTTCTGGCTCTAAAATTCCTTCAAGAAGAAGTCCGTCACATATTAGATTTGGAACTTTGCTAATTGGGCCACCGTAATCTAAGCAGCCTAAAAATCCTATTATGAATCCATAAGTAACTTTAGATGTTCTATCTAAATTCTTTATGAAATAAGTTAATTTTGATGTCATCCATGCGATTGGTTGACCAATTACAAAAAACATAATTAGTCCAGCAAATATAGCTGTTAAGGTAGGAACAATTAGCATAGGCATTAAAGCTTCGGCCCATTTAGGTACTTTTAGATTATCAATCAAGAATTTTGCTATGTAACCAGCAATTAAACCACCTACAATACCTCCTAGGAACCCTGCACCAAGGAATGATGCTATTTGTCCCATTAAGAAACCCGGTGCTATTCCCGGTCTATCTGCAATTGAATAAGCAGTGTATCCTGCTATGAATGATGGTAATAGACCCATACCAAATACACCTAAAGTTGTTAATGCACTTGGTATTGTTAATTCACTAAATTCTTTAACTACTTGACCACCTGTTAAATTTCCAATTGCTATTAGTAAACCAGAAGCAACTACTAATGGTAACATGTAGGAAATTGCAGTTAAAATATGTTTCTTCAATTCATTTAGAAATTTTTTCATAATAAACTCCTATTTATCTATTTTATCTTTTATAGTTTCTAACAATTTCTTAGGAGATTTAACACAATAAGTTGTTGGAACAGTCACAACTTTTTTACCTTTAAATCTTTCTTTTCCTGTTATAGCAATATCAACTGCCAATAGAATAACATCTGCTTCATTAATCATTTGATCTGTAAGTTTGTTCTCAGTTCCTATGGTACCTTGAGTTTCAATATTTATTGTATAACCAAGTTCAGAAGCAGCGTTTTTTAATTTTTCTCTGGCTATATAAGTATGAGCAATCCCTGAAGTACAAGCACAAACGCATGCTATTTTCATATATTCCTCTTTTCTTTAATTAATAATAGTATTTAACTTTATCGTTTGATTTAAATAGTTTAACTTTGTGTTTAACAACCTCTGACATTGATTCAATGCACTCTGGATAAATTACGTTAGGTTCTCTTATATTTTCGTTTCTTGCTAAAACTTCTCTACATTTTGTGTAAAACGCTAGTTTTATATCTGATGAAATATTGATTTTATTTATTCCTCTATTTACAGCTTCAGCAACTTCTTCATCAGGGTTTGATGAACCGCCATGTAATACAAGTGGTATTTTTACTAACTCCTTAATTTCTGACAATAAATCGAGCTTCAAATGTGGGGTGAAATGTTTTGGGTATAAACCATGAGCGGTTCCTATAGCAACTGCAAGTGTATCACAGCCGGTCTCATCCACAAATTTTTTTGCGTCATCTGGCACGGTATATCTTATATCTTTTGTGCTTGCATATTCATCTCCTGTTTCAGCACCAATGGTTCCAATCTCAGCTTCCACTGATACATCAACAGTATGCGCTATTTCTACCACCTTTTTTGTTAATTCTATATTATCTTTAAAACTTAAAGTACTACCATCAATCATTACGGAAGAAAAACCATCTTTAATAGCTCTTACAACTTGAGGAATGTTAGCACCATGATCCAAGTGAATTACGACAGGTATCTTTGTTTTGTTTGCTTTATCGACAACAGTTTTAATAAAGCTATCACCAACATATGATAACTCATCAGGGTGAATTTCTATTATTACAGGTGAATTTAATTCTTCGCATGTGGCTATAACACCATTCAACATAGGTAAAGAAGAGATGTTAAATGCAGGTACTGCAAACTTTTCTTCATTAGCAACGCTTAATAATTGTTTCATATTTAGTATCATTTTTTTCTCCTTTAATTTTAATAATTTAATGTTCAAAGTAATGTGAGTTATAAAATATGTATAAAATATTTATTACATGGCAACCTCCTTAATAAAGAACCTATACAAAACATTCTTTAATATCATTTTTGCTTATAGCAGAAAGAAGCTTATTCAAAATTTCATCATTAGCGAGAGAAGAAGCTACTTCTGAAAGAAGCTTAAGATGATTGTCTGAAAAATCTTTTCCGTTTTTTACCACAAATAAAACAATGACCTTAACATTATTATCATCAAGAGTTTCCCATTCTACTTCATCAACCAATTTAGCAATTGATATTGTAGTTTTTTTAACGTAGTCACTTTGGCCATGAGGAATTGCTATGTAATTTCCTATCCCTGTAGTTCCTAGTTCCTCTCTATAAAGAACATCATCAAGAAAACCTTTTTTATCTGATATGTAGTCATATTTTAGTAAATTTTCAGACATTTTATCAAGGGCATCAATTTTAGAATTTGCTTCTAAGCTCTCCATAATTAGATTATCATCCAAGATTTCAATAATATTCATATAACCTCCATGTAGTATTGTTTTTTATAAACTCATTACAAAACTATTAAGAAATATCATTTCATATATACAGTATACAGAATTTTTTCGGAATAGTCAAGATAAAATGTAATTTTATTTTTTGAAAATAGTTTTTTATGTAATATAATTACATAAGAGGTGTTTATGAAATCAAAACTTACTGAAAATAATGTGATTGAAACATTTAAAGAAAAATATGATAGTTTATTTAAAGCTGAAAAAAAAGTAGCAGAATTTATTATTAATAATCCGAATGAAGCATCTTTGATGAATGTTAAAGAAATAGCTTCTCGAACTGAAGTTAGTGATGCAACTGTAGTTAGAATGTGTCAGCATTGTGGTTATGATGGATTCTATCAAATGAAGATATTATTGCTAAGAGATTTAAATAATGCGAACGTTGCGGATTTTAAGAATTTTAATGAAAAGCCTATTCAGTTATTTCTTAATCGTAAAAAAGAACTAATTGATACAATTAATTATGAAGAGAATATTAATAATATAAAACAGCTTATAACACTAATTTTTGAATCGAAAACTATTTTAATATGTGCTGCTGGGAATACAATGCCAATAGCACATGATCTAGATTTCAGATTAAATAGGTTAGGTATTAATGCATATACATCTAATTCAATAGAAAATTTATTGAATTACGTTAGTAATTTAACAAAGGAAGATCTCATCATTAATATTTCAAAATCTGGACTTTCCAAAAGCATACTTAAAATTAGTGATATAGCTTATAGAAATAATGTAAGGCAGGTTAATATCTCTTCGGATGTTAATTCGAGCCTATCTGAGAAATCTGAGTTTACAATATGTTCAGGAAGGCTATTTAATGATGTAAATGATTCTCATAATGGATTAGAAACTCATATAGGTGAATATATTGTAAATGATTTGATTATTGCATTTATTATTTCAATAGAGATGAATAACAACAAATTTATAAAGTCACAAGAATTAGAATATAAATTTTTTTCATCATTAAAAATATAAAATTTGGGCCTGTAAATAATTTTGTGTATCAACTTAAATTCTGATAAAAGGGTAAGGGTTGATACATTTCTTACGTATCAATGTTTGGGGCTGTTGCAAAAGTCCTAACATAGAAAAAGACGAGGAAATTAAACATCCTCGTCTTTTTCTGATACAATGTATTTATGAAACAAAATAGTAATACATCATCATTAACTAATCTTACACTAGTTGGTGATACAATTCAATTAAAATTAAACTTTAACACAGAAGTATACATCCAAGATGACATAAAACTAAGGCTTGTAAAAAATATAATTGAAAGGATAGACCTAACAGAACTAAGAAAAGTCTACTCATCATTTGGGAGAAAACCTACTGTAAATCCAGTAACAATGCTTCAAATAATAATATTCTGCTACTCTGAAGGAATATTCTCATCAAGAGAAATAGAAAAATCATGTAAATATGATCTAAGAATAAAATATCTTCTTGACG